>CAZKFV010000043.1:0-30550 GCA_964552295.1 uncultured Thermotogae bacterium
TAGAAGCACACTTAAGCAACATCTATTCCAGAGAGGTTTTCCGCCACCAATCCGTAATTGCCCCCGTCTGCCTAGGACAGATATCCGGTTTTGGATGGAGGTCATACATATTGGGAATTGATGCCCTGCTAAATCGGGAGCAAAAAACCAAATGAAAACAGCCGCCAATCGCCTAGATAATTTGGCCTTGTATCCCTTTGCTTGTTGGGAAAGAAAGATAAACGCTCTTTATAAACGACAAGAAGACATTATTAGGCTTGATATAGGAAACCCAGATCTTCCACCACCAGATGCAGCAATAAACAAGCTGTCACGGTCAGCCTGTCTCACATCAACTCATGGATACGCTGGATACCGGGGAATCTCACCTCTTAGAGAGGAAATTAGCTCCTACTACAAGCACAGATTCGATGTCGATCTCGACCCAGAAACCCAGATCGCACCACTGCTAGGTTCCAAAGAAGGCATTGTAAACCTTTCACTTGCCCTGCTCGATCCCGGGGATACTGCAATCGTTCCCGACCCAAGCTACCCCTCGTATGCTATGGGAGCAAGCTTAGCCGGAGCTAGCATATACAGTGTTCCCCTCTTGCCAGAAAACGTTTTTTTGCCTGACCTTGATTCTGTCCCAAGCGAGATAGCAGATAAAGCAGCCATTATGTGGCTCAATTACCCTAATAATCCCACATCTGCTGTTGCTAGCCTTGCCTTCTTTGAGAAAGCCATTGGCTTTGCCAAAAGTCACGATATCCTGCTTTGTCACGATGCGCCCTATTGCGACATCCTGTACGACACCCCCAAATCGCCCAGCATCCTTCAAGTGCCGGGTGCAGATAAGGTGGCCGTCGAATTTAACTCTCTTTCTAAAACCTACAACATGGCTGGCTGGCGAGTGGGCATGGCCGTTGGTAACGCGGCTGTTATTTCATCTCTTTTTCGAGTCAAGTCAAATGTTGACTCCGGCCTCTTTTTGCCAATACAAGAAGCGGCTATTGTCGCACTTAGAACCCCGCGCACTTGGGTAGAATCACGTAACAAGATCTACAAACAACGTATGTATGCTGCGATGCGCGGCCTTGAATCGATAGGGCTTTCTGCTTTTCAGCCTAAGGCAACGCTATACATCTGGGTAGAAGTCCCTAGCGAATGGTCGTCAGAGGCTTTTGCGGATTTCCTCTTAGAGAAGGCTGCTGTTGCAGTCGCCCCCGGATCATTCTTCGGAAAACATGGCCAAGGCTATATCAGGATTTCTCTAACCTGCTGCCAGGAGCGCATTGAAGAAGGTATGGATCGAATAGCCAAAATCATATCTTAGCACAAGACCAGATAGCAACTAAGCTTTATTGCCTTATTCGCTCGTTGCTGTCTTCTCGTGTCTGCCTGATAGCAGACGTTGGTCTACAGTATATAGCGCGATAGATCGGGATCATCAACGATATCAGCCAAGCACTTGGTAACGTACCCACGATCAACTGTAATGGTCTCGCCCTGACGTTCATCGGCAGAGAAGGAGATTTCTTCCATCACCTTCTCCATCACTGTCGCCAAGCGGCGTGCTCCTATGTTTTCCGTGCTCTGATTAAGCTCGTAGGCGATGTGCGCGATTTCATCTATTGCTTCATCCTCAAATATGAGGTTCACCTTCTCAACAGCAAGAAGCGCCTTATATTGCTTTACCAGTGCATCCTTGGGCTCGCGTAGAATCCGCTTGAAATCATTAGCAGTTAGATCATCAAGCTCCACACGGATCGGCAAACGGCCTTGCAGCTCTGGAATCAGATCAGAGGGCTTAGACATATTGAATGCCCCAGCAGCAATAAACAGTACGTTTTCCGTTGACACAGTACCGTAACGTGTGCGCACGGTTGTTCCTTCTAGCAGTGGCAGCAAATCTCGCTGCACGCCTTGACGAGAAACTCCGGGCCCACCGACCTCCTGTCGGCCACCAGCAGCGATCTTGTCTATTTCGTCAAGAAATATGATACCCGTTTCTTCAGCAAACTGTAAGCCCTGCTCTTTTACGTCCTCCATATTGATAAGATTATCCAATGCCTGGTCAAACAATATCGGTCGAGCATCCCGAATTGATAGCTTCTGTTTCTTGCGATTCGGCGGTATGATCCCGGAGAACATATCACCCAGATTGATTCCCATCTGATCCATTCCGTCCTGCGAAAAGACATCAAGCTGCGGATTGATCTGCTCCTCTACAGTGATTTCTATCATCCGCTCCTCTAGATCTCCCGCCAGTAGCTTCTGCCGCAGCTTACCCCGTGTCTTTCTCCCGCTTTCTATGCGCTCAGGATCAGTTTCCGTGGTCATGGGCAAAAGCGCGTCAACTATCTGTTCCGTGACCACGTCCTTAGCGCGATCCTCCACATTAATAATTTCCTCTTCCCTAACCATATCGATAGCCACATCCACAAGGTCTCGCACCATCGATTCCACATCACGTCCCACGTACCCTACCTCGGTGAATTTCGTTGCCTCAACCTTTGAAAAAGGGCATGAGGTAAGTCGCGCCAACCTTCTCGATATCTCTGTCTTGCCAACTCCTGTTGCCCCTATCATCAGTATATTCTTGGGTTTAATCTCCTCACGGATCTCGTCCTCCACCATTTGCCGTCGCATACGATTACGCAGGGCAATGGCCACGCACCGCTTCGCTTCAGCCTGTCCAACCACGTACTTATCTAACTCCTTTACAATCTGACGGGGAGTCAATCCCGCTGGTGAAATCCCCTTTACCTCGACTAGATCACTCATTTTTACCACCTCACCACAAGACTTCTTCCATGCTAATCTCTTGATTGGTGTAAATATCGATGGAGCCCGCTATCTCCAGTGATCTTCGCGCGATATCAACAACACTAATCCCAGAAACTGACATCAATGCTCGCGCCGCAGCCAGTGCATATCCACCGCCCGAGCCAATTCCTATCACTTGCTCATCCGGTTCAAGGACATCCCCAGCTCCAGAAATCATCAATATACCCTCCTCACTCGCCGTAACAATTACTGCTTCCAGATGCCGCAATACCCTATCAGTACGCCACTCCTTGGTCAATTCGACTGCTGCTCGCTTCATCTGACCATTGTGCTTTTTCAGCTTTCCCTCAAACCGCTCCAACATGGTCAGACAATCTGCCGTGGCACCTGCAAAACCAACGACGACTTTGTCATCATGCAACCGATATACCTTTTTTGTTGTGCTCTTGATGATGGTGGTGTCCATCGTAGCTTGACCGTCACTGGCAATCACTGCTCGGCGCTCTGACTCAGATCGGATTGCAATTATCGTTGTGTTCTTGGTTTTCTGCATAACGAATGATTGTAACCTGCTTGCTAGACATCATCAATCTGGTCGTAGCGGCATCCAGGACATATTTTTTCCTTACCAAAAAAGACCACACCACAACGAGGGCAACGATGAGCCCCTGCCCTGAGCATTGCCTCTTCTCGCTTCCGTTGCGTTTGATACAAAGCAACAAATGAGTCACGCAAGTGAGGATCATCTACATCCGATAACTCTATTTCATCGTCAATAGCCTGGTCTTTTGCATCATCATTGTCTGCAACTCTAACGCGTGAGAAGTTCCCAGGGATAAACCGGATCTTTAGTACAACTTGTCTTCCCATGCGTTCGTTCAACATCGTAATGTAGCTTTGTGCTAACAAGTTAAGTTCCTGGGATACAGCGTTAGAGGCTGTCTCTACAGTAAGCGTTCCATTGTAAAGTTTCGTGGCCCGAGTCAGTTTGCCTAGTTGTGATCCAACAACTTCATTCCAAGAGATAAGGGCTTGCTGATCTGAAAATTCCTTATCCAAATTATAGTGCTTGAGGATCTCGCTTACCCAATTCTTCATCTTAGCTTTAGTAAATCAAGCAGTAGTAGATGTAGCAAGGCGTTACGTTTGTGGAAAACTGGCGGATCTTTGTCTTGAATAGGGTTTCTTGTTGTGGAAAAGCCTGTGGATAACGTGTGTATAATGGTGGAAAACCGTGTACACGGGCAGTGGACAACAGATGAGGCAGAAATCCCGAGGTCTTTTCCACAGAGAAGCATCGTTTTACACCCCTTTTCAACCACTTATCAACAGAGTTTTCCACAGCCCAAGAAGCCTGATTCCTTTCCCGAAGTTCCCATAAACAGATGTTTTGCGTTACGCGCTTTCTTGAAAACGAGCATTTAATCCCTCTTTGATCTCGTTTACCTCTGCTTGCAGGAGAGGCGTTTCCTCCAGAAGTTGCTTTACCTTCATGTAGGAGTGCATGATTGTTGTATGATCGCGATTCCCAAACTCCTTACCGATCGATGGAAATGAGCTATCCGTCATGTTACGTGCTAGATATATCGCCATATGCCTTGCCTGTGATATCTCCTTCTTGCGACTTGGTCCCTCCAGTTGGTGACGCTTGAGGTGGTATCGCATTGCTACATCCTCTTTTATGTGGGTAATTGTTAGTTTCTCTCGCTTGCCCTCTTCAGGGAGCATCCCCTCTATGCTCTTTGTAGTTAGCTTTGCTCCCTGCAATTCTGAGTAAGCAATGGCTTTGATTAGCGCACCTTCTAGAGCTCGCACGTTGGATGAAATACGCCGGGCAATGAGTTCTAATATGCTGTCGTCGATTTGGATTCCCCGGTTGCTGGCTTTCTCTCTTAGGATGGCAATACGGGTCTCTAAGTCAGGTGGCTGAATATCGGCCACAAGGCCCCACCGAAAACGCGATACAAGCCTATCTTGTAGTCCAGAGAGTTTTTCAGGTGGCCGATCGCTTGACAGAACGATCTGTTTCTCGTTTCCGTATAACTCGTTAAAGGTATGAAACAACTCCTCCTGAGTTGCCTCCTTTCCTTCAAGAAACTGCACATCGTCAATCAGCAATAGGTCAATGCGGCGGTACTTCTCCCGGAACGCCGGTGTTGTATTGCTCCGGATAGCCATGATAAGTTCGATTGCGAACCGCTCTGATGTCGTGTACACAACGGTCTTGTACAAGCCAGATGCTACTGTAAAGTTACCAATAGCTTGTAGCAAGTGTGTTTTTCCCAAGCCAACGTTTCCGTATATGAAAAGCGGGTTATAAGCCTTTCCGGGCGCTTCGGCGACAGCTATTGAAGCGGCGTAGGCAAGATGATTGTTCTTTCCACGGACAAACATGTCAAAAGTGTAGTCTCTATTAAGAGGAAGCGTCTCTTGTGAATGGACCATTGGCTTATCCTGCGGAGACAACGTTGGGGGGGCAAGAGTCTCAGCCACTGAATCGGGAGAAATCCTGATCAGAAGATGAACTTCGTTTCCACAAGCATCAGAGGCGGCCTTCTCCACTAGCTCACGGTAGCGGCGTTCTATTCCCCCTTTAACGAACAAGTCGGGCACCTCGATTACTAGCTCGCCAGCATCAAGGCTGAGGGGCTTGGCGTTGGAGAACCAGGTGGCGAAGCTAGCCGCTGGAATCTCTTTCTTAAGCGTCGAAAGGGTCTTTTCCCAAATTAGAGTGGATTTATCAGCCATTACGGTCCTTTGTTTTTGCCGTGTTAGGATAGCGGATGGGGATATACCCGGTCAAGACAACTTGGGAATCTCTTCACCAAAAGGCGCAGTAGCACAGTGATGTGGTCGTGCTGAAGGCTTTCTTGAAGTAGATGGAAAATATTGATCAACAAACCGGGTTAATAGTCAAGTCTAAAACTTGGTTCAGGATTAAAAAACGGTGCCGAGGCCCAGATTCGAACTGGGGACACCAGCCTTTTCAGGGCTGTGCTCTACCGCCTGAGCTACCTCGGCACAAGTGTGGCGGAGCCGACCGGATTTGAACCGGCGATCTCTGGAGTGACAATCCAGCGTCCTGGACCAAACTAGACCACGGCTCCATTGAATCGATCATTTGGGCGGGACAGGACTCGAACCTGTGACCTTCCGGATGTAAGCCGGATGCTCTCCCAACTGAGCTACTCGCCCATTATAGTTGCTTGCTTGCTAGGCCGCAAACAAAGCAGCAGTCTGTGTCCCCAAGGGGATTTGAACCCCTGCCGCCGGGATGAAAACCCGGTATCCTAGGCCGCTAGATGATGGGGACGTTCTGCAAAGAATTATAGACACGTTCTCTAGGTGTTGCAATGGTTAGTGGGTCGTGCTGGATTCGAACCAGCGACTCCCTGATTAAAAGTCAGGTGCTCTAACCCCTGAGCTAACGACCCGGATGGAGAAATAGATGAGCTATGGGTGGTACAGGGCTCGAACCTGTGACCCACGGATTAAGAGTCCGTTGCTCTACCAACTGAGCTAACCACCCAGTGCAAACAAGAAAATGTTACGGAAGGCAGATTTGTCTGTCAAGTAATCATCTGATAGAAATTCTACAACTAGTAACCGATCAAGTGGTCTGGTTGCCTTCTGTCGCAGGATCGCTCTGCTAGTTGGTCCTTTTGGCCCGATATTAGCTGGTAAGGGATGGTACGGTAAGTGTATAAACAGGATATGTGCGTGACATTTTCAATCGGTTCGGCCTGGGAAGGAACCACTGGTCCTGTTTGTGGCTCATATGTCTTAGTGGCAGCTGACCGCTTGGCTATTGCGCTAGCCGCGGGAGTGTTATGGTGTGGATAAGGCAAAGGAGTGATGGCTGCTTGGAACGTCCGCTAAGAATACCTGCGATAAGTATAGTTCTTCTTCTGATCGCTATTTCATGCTTGTCTATGGGAGCAGGTGAGCAAGCACCCATTCCCAGTTATCCCTATTTGGTAGTGGTGGATCCCGGTCACGGAGGGAGAGACCCGGGGGCAATAGGGGTTGGCGGAGTGAAGGAAAAAGACATCACTTTTGCAATAGCCGAGATGGTGTACATAAAATCGCTTTCCCAGTCGCGGTTTCGTGTGATACTGACCAGGCGCGATGATAGGTTCATTAGTACTACAGATCGGATTTTGTGGGCTAATGAGATTCAGGGTGACATATACGTAAGCATTCATGCTAATGCATTCAGTGATGCTTACGTATCAGGTGTAGAAACACTCATGGATGAAACGCAGAAAGGTGATCAGGAAAGCTACTTGTTGGGGGAATTGCTGCAAGAGCAGTTAGTAACGCAAACTGGGGGCGTGGATAGAGGGCTCAAGTGGCGTAGCCTATATATTGGACGGGCGAAAATGCCAGCAGTGCTTGTAGAAACCGGGTTTCTCACCAACCCTTGCGAGGCCCAGCTCTTACAGAACATTTCCTATCAGAGCAAAATTGCCGATGCGATAATCCTCTCGATCAACTGCTTCCTAGATAGTCAATAAGAGTGAACAGGAATTTACTTGCCATTTATGAGCGGTTGTTTCAGGCTTACGGGAATCAGAACTGGTGGCCTGGGTTGGATCCTTTTGAGATCGCGGTTGGGGCTATCCTCACACAGGCAGTAGCGTGGAGAAATGTGGAGCAAGCTCTAGCCTCTCTAAAGAGCGCTGAGTTACTATCTGTGGAGGCAATTTCCAGTGTGTCGCTAGCGAGATTGGCAGAACACATCCGTCCGACCGTCTATTACAACCAAAAGGCAGAAAGGCTTAACAGCTTCTCAACGTTCATTAAAGCAAACTACCAAGGAGATTTGAGTAATCTCTTCAGGCTGCCTGTAGCAGAGATGAGAAAGCAGTTGCTTCTAGTGAATGGTATTGGTCCGGAGACAGCCGATTCTATAATTGTCTATGCTGCACACAAGCCAAGCTTTGTCATCGATGGTTATACACGGCGAATTATCAAGCGCCTTGGGCTGATCGATGGGGACGAGTCATACGCTTTTCTACGAGAATTGTTTATGAAAAGTATTCCTTTGGACGAGAAGCTCTACAATGAGTATCATGCCCTGCTTGTTCGTCATGGCAAGGAGCGATGTGGATTAGGTTCTCCTGCTTGCATAGATTGCCCGTTGAGAGCGATGTGTGCGTATTCTTCTACAACACGATGAGTTCCCGGGGAAAGGTCGTTAGTGACTCCGCTTTATCCTGCGTGATCATGACGTCGTCTTCGATACGGACTCCGACCTTTTCAGCCAAGTATATGCCCGGCTCAATGGTGAACACCATCCCCGGCTGAAGAGTAGTCTTGTTTCCGGAGACAATGTATGGTGGCTCATGGATATCTAATCCCAGCCCATGTCCCGTACGGTGGTTAAAGTACTTTCCGTATCCAGCATCTTCAATAACTTTGCGGGCGGCGAAGTCCACTTCTTCTGCTGCAATGCCCGGTTTGGCAACCGAATGTCCAGCCTTGTTTGCTGCTTTTACAATATCGTAGATTTTCTTCCACTCGGGGCTAGGTGTGCCGATAGAGAAAGTGCGAGTAATGTCGGCTGAATAATTGCCAACCCGGAAACCGAAATCAATCAACAGACAGTCTCCCTTCTGCAGGCGCCTCTCTCCGGCAACACCGTGTGGCAAAGCCGCGCGGGGTCCAGAGAGAACGATGGGCGAGAAACCGTGTCCGTCGGCCCCATTCTTGAGCATTTCCATACTGAGGATCATCTGTACATTGCGCTCGGCCATGCCTGGCCGTACCTGAGCGCAGGTGGCTTCAAGCGCTAGTTCGCTAACCCTAATGGCGTTGCGGATGGCATCGATCTCGTTTTCATCCTTCTGCATCCTGCTTATCGAGAGTATTTCATCTGCTTCCACGATGCTTATCTCAGGCGCGTTCTGTTGGATCTGGCGAAGCTCTAGAAAACGCATGGCGCGGGCCTCTACTCCGATGACGGCTTTCTGACCATCAAGGTTATTACATGCTTCAATAAATGCAGGAGAGTAACCTTCTTCGTCGGTGTAAGTGACTAGATCGACCTGGTAGGACACTGAATCAAGGAAGGTCTCTACCTCTAGGCGAGGAAGTAGGACTGTTGGCCTAGCTGACTCTGATGATGGTATAAAAAGCACAAACGGCCTCTCGCTCAGTTCCTTGGCTATTCCAGTTATGTAAGTAAAGTTCGCTCCGGGAAGAAGCGCGAGTATTCCTATTTCTTGCTGTTGAAGTCTCTTCTTTAGGTTACTTAAACGTGATTGGTAGTCCATGCTCTGCTCCTGGTTTCAAGATTGATTGATTATACCGTGCCGCGAAACGTGTTACATTGCAGGTATTTGGAAACCAAAGGCTCTTGTCGCTGGTATCTTCTTCTTTCCAACAGATGAGTCAATGTAGAATTGTGATACAGCGCTGATACGTGCAGGGGCTTTATTGGGAAATGGTTAATAATACGGCTCCATTTTAGTGTCAATATGGGCCATTTGTTAGGATTGTCATTTAGGGCGGGATACATATGCAGATTCTTATAGGGTTGTTAGTCATATTTCTTTATGAGGTAGCTGCTGCGGTGGTGCTTCCTACGCCAAGCGAAATCCCGATGGTTGGCTACAACTATATTCCCCTAGGCTGGATCTTTGTATTTGCTGTTTTGGGAAAGATTGTGGGTGCTTACATCGTGTTTCGGGCAGGCGACTGGGCTAAGAAAACAGAGAAATTCAATAGCTTTCTGGATCGCCATCCGTGGGCTAAGAGGTTTTTTGATATGAGCGAGCGCTTCGTCCGACGTTATGGCGTGTTGGCGGTTTTTATATTGCTCAGTATTCCGGGATTTCCCGACACTGTATCACTGTACTTATTTGCCATTGTTGGCAACAGGCCAATTGTCTTCTCCATTGCCTCCGGGTTGGGCACGGCATTGAGAATGGGGCTTGTACTTCTTGGTTTCCATGGAATTAACGCACTGCGCGGATGACTTACTTCAAGCATTTGAAGCGGTTGCGGTGTTGTTGGTTGTCATTGTGACGTGTACATTAGGGTGCTCAGCAAGCTGGCTTCTAGAGTCATCGGTATAGACATATCCAAAGGAGATCTCCAGTACCGATTTGGGGCTTGCTGGTGATTCTGTATGAGCAATCTCTTGGGCCATAAGTGGCGTGCGAGAATCGAATTGTCAGTGATTTGAATTGATCGGGCTGGTAATTATAATTGTTTGCTACACCGAGACGGCAGATGATGCAATACAGAGTCTTGATGGAGTGCCTATAGGGAGGAGAATCATGATCACTGAAGCCTATGAGAACAGTTTTCTGGCTGCTTCCTATTGGGTTTTCCAGCGGCCCTCGGAACAGCACTAGATTGTATCTATAATCCAGTCAAGTATCTGTCTTTAACAATTTTCAAATAGTCGAGAACAAGATAGCGGCTTGCTATGTAAGAGCTATTAATACTTCGTACTATCCCATAAGATAAGGATATAAAATGTCAATTTCTGTACCACAAGGGTTTGGTATTCGGCCAGCAAACATGGGCGACCTGGAGAAGGCGGTATCCCTCTTCAACACTTGTTCCTTGGATCTTCTTGGAGTGAAACAACATGATGCACACGAACAAGCAGTGGAGTGGAAAACCCCGTCGTTCAACCTAGATACTGATACGCAAGTAGTGGTCAGTAATGCGGGGGAGCTAGTAGGATATGCTGAGGTGTGGGATACCCGCGAACCGCACGTTAATGTTCACAGTTGGGGTAGAGTACATCCTGATTATAGAGGGTTAGGGTTAGGGGTTTCTTTACTTGAATGGGAAGAAAAGAGGGCGAGGCTTGCGTTGGGTAAAGCCCCCGCGGGTGCGAGGATTACCGTTAGCCAGTCGATAAACTCGAAGGATAAACAGGCTCAAAATCTATTCAGCATACATGGATACAAGTTAGTACGACATTTCTATCGCATGGAGATCTGTCTTGATGGCTGGGGCTTTGTTCCACGATGGCCTGATGGGATTTCAGTTCGTGCTTTTGACCCTTTACGTGACCTTAAGGCTACCATAATGGCTAAAGACGATGCTTTCCAAGATCATTGGGGAACCGTTAAAACGCCATTGGAACAGCAAGTTGCCTTTTGGGATCACTGGATAACAAGCGACGGTGATTTCGATCCTTCGCTATGGTTTCTGGCTACTGAAGGAGAAGAGATTGCAGGCATGGCACTATGTTGGCCTAAGGACACAGAGGACCCAGAGATGGGTTGGGTAGATATCCTAGGAGTGAGGAGGCCGTGGCGCTGTAGGGGTTTAGCGGTAGCGTTACTGCATCATTTGTTCTCCGAGTTTGCCAAGCGAGGAAGAAAAAGGGTTGGCTTGGGAGTTGATGCCACAAGTCTTACTGGCGCAAATCGCGTCTATGAGAAGGCAGGAATGCGATCAACTAGGCAAAGCGACCTTTACGAAAAGGAACTTCGCGCTGGCATTGATCTTCGTCGACAAACGCTCCAGCAATAGATTGACTATCTGTACTAAAGCCAGGTGAGATTATGGAGCAGCTAGTTGAGGCGTTAAATCGCCGGTTGCTTATTGGGGGAGAACCTGTTTTTATGGTATGAGGATTGCTTACTACACTCTTGGTTGCGCAAATTGCATGGCGTGCAGAGCAGCGTAGAGCCCGTTGAGGGTTATGAGTTGCTCATGAGTACCCTCTTCTACAATCTTGCCGTGATGTAACACGATGATCTTGTCAGATTGGCGGATTGTAGACAGGCGGTGAGCGATAATGAGAGAGGTTCTTCCCTCCATAATCTTTTCTAGCGAATTTTGGATTAGGCTTTCGGTATGAGAATCGATACTTGCGGTTGCTTCGTCCAGTACCAAAATCTGCGGCTTGAACGCCACTGCCCGGGCGAAGGACAGCAGTTGTCGCTCTCCGACAGAGAGTGTTACACCTCGTTCTTTCACTTCGGTTGCGTATTTTTCTGGCAAGTCTTCCACGAAATCAGCGTTGGCAAACCGTGCCGCATCGATTGCCTCTTCTGCTAAGATTTCTGAATGTAAGCGTATGTTCTCCAAGATATCGCCAGAGAAGAGGAACACATCTTGAAGTACAACAGCCATGCGAGATCGCAGGAAGGCAAGATCGAGCTGCTGTATGGGAATTCCATCCAGTAATATCTGCCCTTTTTGTATCGGGTACAGCCTAAGCAACAGACGGATGATAGTTGTTTTCCCTGAACCGGTTGGCCCAACAATGGCGACCCTTGAGCCAGGTTTGGCGATAAAAGACACGTCTTTGAGTACCCAGTCGGTATTATTGTAGGCAAACCACACGTGACGGAACTCTATCTTCCCCTGAAGATTATCGATTCTTTTCGTTCCTTCACGATTTTCCTCCGGCTCATCCAACAGGATGAATATCCTTTCGGCAGCAGCCATAGCGGCTTGCAAAACGTTATAGCCTTCTGACAGTTCCAGAATTGGCTCAAAAAGCATGCGCACGTACTGGATGAATGCGGTAAGCGCTCCCAGGGTGAGGCTTCCCTGTAGTACATTTCGCCCGCCATACCAGATAACCAGGGCAATGGCAAATGAGCTTAGAAGGCTCATTAAAGGCCGAAATATGGCAAATGTAAGTAGCTGCCGCATGTCAGCCTTGTATTTGTCTAGGTTGATCTTTTGAAAGCGCTCGTTTGCTTTTATCTCTTGGACAAACACCTGGATAATCCTCATCCCTGAGATCGACTCCTGAAGGTTGGCGTTCAAGCGGGCGATCTGTCTGCGTACCTCTCGGTAAGCGGCGCGTACGCGTTGGCGGAATTCGACTGCAGCCAGCATCACAAAGGGCAACAGGGCGAGGACCAACAGAGTTACTTTCCACTCCAGGCTGAACATAATCCCTATAACGGCAAAGATGAGGAATGCGTCGCGGAACAGGTTCACAAGCATGGAGGTGAACATCTCGTTTATTGCTGCAACATCGTTTGTAACGCGGGTTACCAGCCGTCCTACAGGGGTGCGGTCAAAATACGAGAGCGGCAGATGAAGAATGTGGCCGAAGATATGGCGACGCATATCGTACATTACCTTTTGCCCAGTTAGTTGCAAGAGGTAAACCTGACCAACTCCGAACAGGAAACGAATCACCAGAGCAACCGCAAACAAGATCGATAACCTGATCACGCCAGCGATCGCGGTTTGCCGCAACGCGATGGTCTCCGAAGCAGGGAGGCTGTGCAGTTGGCTCTCTGAAGCTAGAAACCCGTTGGCAATAGGAGTAAATGCCTCTGGATAGCGGCTGATCACTTCCTGATGAGAGCTTCCTTGCGGGATGAAAAGGTAACGCTTTGCGGAAAGAACCCCAGATAGCTCCCATGCCTCGCTTTGGTCAGATGTGACCTCCTTCATCAGCACGAGATATCGATTGTTGCCCAAATCGATCTGGTTTCCCGTGGATGGCCTTTCTTCCAATGTCACTATGCCGTAAGGAAGTGTAAGGAACTCGTCTATGGCGATCTTGGTAATATATGGTAGCATGGTCTGAATCCCGGTTAGTACAAGGATTAACAGGACGCAGAGAAGGAATACAGGCCAATAGGGCTTGAGAAAGCGAAGCATGCGTTTGATTAGACGTAAGTCAAAGGCCTTACCTGTTACTTCGTCTAGATATTCGTCATTATGACTCATGATTCATCTTCTTCTCCGCTTGCTGGAGGGTCCATATCCGGCTGTATATTCCCTGTTTAGCCAATAGCTCTGCGTGGGTTCCACGCTCAGAAACTTGCCCCTTATCTAGGACTACTATCCAGTCAGCATGCATAACGGCTGATAGCCTATGAGCAATAACAATAGTTGTTCGTCCACGGAAGAACTCACGTAGGTTTCTCAAGATAAACGTCTCCCGCTCCGCGTCCACCGCAGATAGAGGGTCATCAAATATGAGTATCTTGGCATCGATGATGAGAGCTCGGGCTATTGCTACTCGTTGCTTCTGACCACCGGAAAGGGCTATGCCTCGCTCTCCCACTCGGGCTTCATAACCCTCCGGGAAAGCTATTATCTCATCATGGATGCCAGCAAGCTTGGCCGCACTCTCGATTTTCTCTTGGCTAGCTGTAGGATTTCCAAAGGCTATGTTTTCTCTTATAGAGGCGGAAAACAGGAACGGGTCTTGTGGAACAAAGCCAATCATTTCACGCAGTTTGCCAAGGTCGAGATGGAGCACGTCCTTGCCACCAATGCACACACTCCCAGGTGGAGGATTAAAAATTCGTGGGATAACCCGAACTAAAGAGCTCTTTCCCGCACCAGTTAACCCAACTATGCCAAGGGTCGTTCCTTCGTCGATCGATAGGCTTATATCGGATATGGCTGGTGTATCTCCGTTACGCGACGGATAGAAGAACGTCAGATTCTTGATATCTATCCTTGAGCCTGTTGGTTCTTGGGGGTGCGATGGGCTGGCTATCTCGGGGGATGAAACAAGCAAGCGGTTGATCCGCTCAAGGGATGCGCGTCCTCGTTGGATAACGTTTACTGCCCATCCCAAAGATATCATAGGCCAGATGAGCATAGTCAGGTACTGGTTAAATGCGACGAAGTCTCCCAGAGAAATAGATCCGGTGATCACGCTGACCCCCCCGACCCAGAGAACAATTGCCATGGTTGCCCCACCTAGAAGCGTGATCAGCGGATGAAACAAGCCCATTACTCGGACTAGAGCCATATTCTTGTCGATAAAATCGCTATTAGTCTCAGCAAAATCCCGCTCGGTTCCTTCTTCCTGCACAAAGGACTTAACAACGCTTATGCCTGCTACATTCTCCCTTACTTTCTCCATAAGGCCAGAGAAAGCCTCTTGCACTACCTCAAACCGGCGGTGGATCATCCTGCCGAATGCCAGCATAAACACGGTAAGAATTGGTAAAGGGATAACTGCATAAAGGGTCAGGGTTGGATTAATAGCAAGCATGATACCTACAGCAACTGGGATCATGAAAAGGGGATCAGCTACGGTGAGAACGCCAAATCCGCAAGCGCGGCTTACGGCTTCTATATCATTTGTGGCATGGGCCATAAGATCGCCTGTCTTGCGCTCATTGTAGAATGATGCCGACAGCTGAAGAAGATGGTTGTAAAGCCCGCCTCGGAGCTCACGTTCGATCTGGCGCGCGCTGCCGATGAGAAAATATCGCCAAAGAAAGCGAAACACCATAGCAACGATAGCAAGGGCAATGATGTACATCCCGATTGTGAAGAGACCTCCTTGACCACTTGCCAAACGGTTTATAGCTTCTCTTATCACTAGAGGCACGACTAGCGTAGCTGCGTCAACAACCAAGAGAGATAAAAATCCTAGCACGATGCGTCGGCGGTATTTCCACAACCATCCACTCAGTTTATTCATGAGTGTAGATCGTACCATGAAAAACCTGGCACGCAAAGCCCTGGTGAGGGCAGAGTAAGACACGGTCAACACAGTTGGTGTTTCCTCCGCGCTGGTGTGAGGTAATCGTAACAGCAGACTTGCTCTCTAACTTATGGGGAAATCTTCGTTTGTCGATTGTGACAGACGCGGTATAATCAACAGATACATGGTGTAATGCATAAGGGGGTCGCATGGTTCGTTATGGTCGTTTCGTGTTTTCTTTAGCTGTCATACTTATTTTCTCGTCAGTCTTTGTAGGAACTGCGACACCGACGTTAAGGCTCAGTCTGCCTCCAGTTATGGGGTGCCTTCCGATAGCCTTCGCCAATGGATGGGACATGTTTACCCAAAATGGACTTGATGTGCAGGTTGTTGGCTTGAGTGATAACCAAGCCCGCACGCTGGCCCTGATGGCAGGGGAAATAGATGCAATGATATGTGATGTGTCCACCGCTGTTCTGCTGGTGGCTAACGGAATTGATATTGTGATAACCAGTACGGCGTACCAACCAGAGCAAACGGGAAGCATGGCCCTTTTGACTCAGAGTTACTTCCGCATAGAATCGGTAGACGACTTGCTTAACCGGACGAAAAATGGAAACACTACTAGATCGATTGGGATCATTGAGATGAGCGATATCGAGTACGCGCTTGACTCGTTGCTTATAAGCCTGGGGCACACGGCGGATTCTGATAAGCATTATTCCTATTGGCATGACATGTTGCAGCTTTCGATGTTCTTGAATCTTGGTTCTGTTTATGCGGCTGTGTTACCAGAACCTTACATCACGTACCTGTGCGAGTATCCGCCCATAAAGCCGGGCACTAAGCTTATTCACCTATCGGATTTCGAGGGGATTGACATTCTGCCAAGTGTGGTAGTATTCCGTCGGGAAGCAGTTGAGCAATTTCCTGAAACTGTAGCCCAATTCTATGACGTGTACCGAGAAGCAATTGACAAGATAAACCAGACCGATAGAGATGAGTTGATGGAGACTGGTATCAATATCGCTTTGTCGCTATTCTTCCCTGGATTAACAGAAGATAGTGTTCCTGAAGGGGTGCTGGACAAATTTAAGATCCCTCAATTTTCGTATCCTGCGATGCTTGCCAAAGAGAAGTTCGAGGACGTTATCGCATGGGAGAAATGGAAAGGTTACACATGGAAACATCCAGTCTACGAGGATGTGACTACTGATCAATTCGTAAGATGATCGATGTAGACTCGGTAACCATTGATTACGGGCAGGGAGACAAGACAGTAAGGGCCGTTGAGGACATCTCCTTTCACTTAGACAAGGGTGATAGCGTGGCTTTGATTGGCCCTTCCGGGTGCGGGAAGAGTACCCTGTTGTTTGCTTTGTGCGGCCTTCTCAAGCCCCATTCTGGGAGCATCACGATTGGCGGGAAAGAAGTGGACGCCCCTAGACGAGAAGTTGCCTTAATCCTGCAAAATGCTGGCCTACTTCCTTGGAAGACAGTGTGGCAGAATGCTAATCTTTCATTGCGGCTAAATGGTGATTTTCCGCGCCAAAATGCAGCCGAAGTGTTGGCTCACGTTGGGCTAGACAACGTTATGACACGCTTTCCTGCGGAGCTTTCTGAAGGAATGAAGAGAAGGGTAGGAATCGCACGTGCCCTATCAACTTCTCCATCGGTTTTGCTAATGGATGAACCATTGGCCTCATTGGACACGCTGACACGCGAGAAGATACAAGACCTTTTTCTCAATTTGTGGCACGAAAATGGCTTCTCACTGGTGCTGGTTACCCATAATATTGAAGAAGCTGCCTTCCTTGGTTCAAAGATTATTGTGCTTACCGATCGCCCTGCGAGGATAAGCAAGATAGTTGACAACCCAGAGATGGGAGGCCTTAACTACCGGGAGGCATCAGCGTTCCAGGTAGTAATGTTGCAGTTACGGGAGGCTTTAGAAAGATGAAGCGCGTTTTGACATACATTCTCAGCCTTGCAACACTTCTCTTTCTTTGGCAGATGGCAAGCATTGCCGTGAACGTGATCAACAAAGCTCCTCTTCTTCCAGGGCCATTTGATGCTTTATCGCAGGTGGTTAAGAACGCGGCTGAACTTCAGCGTAACTTCGCATCAAGCGCCTGGCGTCTTGTCTTGGCGATACTCATTTCTTTGGCTGGGGCAATGCCTCTTGGACTATTGATTGGTCGTGAGCCCACGCTTGATCGTTTCTTCTCCCCCATCATCTATATCACTTATCCTATTCCCCAAGTTGCCCTTATCTTATTTCTGTTTGTGGTATTCGGAACGGGAAGTGCCACCAAGGTGGCGATGGTCGCACTTGTCCTTTTCTTTCAGATCCTAGTCTCGGCACAGGGAGCAGCTAAGAATATCGATGAAGAGTACATAACAAGTGTGGTCTCCGCTGGAGCAACGAGATGGCAGGTGTACTGGCACGTTGTAATGCCGTCAACTTTGCCAGCGATCCTGACTAGCGTTCGGGTGAGCATTGGGCTGGGCATTGCCTTCCTGTATATTGCGGAAACGCAAGCTGCTCTAGGAACTGGTTTGGGCTCATTCATTAACAAGCATATGTTATTCAGCAGGGATAGAGCGTTTGCCGGTATAGTTGCTATGGCCGTGCTTGGCCTGCTTTTGTATGTTGCTGTGGATGTTATTGAAAGGATTGTTTGTCGTTGGAAGTATGTGAAGAGACAGTCGGGAAAATAGGACTTCCATAAATGTACAAAGAGATGAAAATAAGCAAGCTTTACATAGTTGCCAATACTTCTAAGGAAGGGTCATTGCGGGTGCTTGCGGTGCTCAAAGCATGGGCTCAATTGAAGCATATCGAAACGATACTCATCGATGCTGATCGAGCAAACTTTTCTGAGGAGGAGGGAGCATTTGTGGTTGCTTTAGGAGGAGATGGTACTGTACTGCGTGCTGCCTCGATCTTCGAGGATTTCGAGGTACCAATACTAGGTGCAAACCTGGGAAGCCTTGGTTTCCTTACTCAAGTGAAGGCCCCTTCCCTTACCTCCGCCTTGGAGGGAGTCCTGAGAGGTTCCTTTGTTATAGAGGAAAGGATGCGTCTTTCTTACTTGTCTCAGGCCGGGAGCGGAACGGTGCTTAACGATATAGTAATTACGGGTAATTCGCCGCTTCGCTTCTGCGAGTTTGATCTTCTGTGGAGTGGTGGAGTAGTAGCAAGTTATCCTGGCGATGGGCTTATCCTATCTACTGCTACAGGATCAACCGCGTACAGCTTATCGGCTGGTGGGCCTGTGATCGTGCCCCCGGCAGCTTGCATTCTGGCAAGTCCCCTCGCTGTCCATAAGCTGGGAATCCTGCCAGTTATTTTTCCGGCAAATGAAATCCTCCTGGTCCGTGCACATACGCAGGTGAGTATCTATGCTGATGGAGACCATGCTTTCGATCTTCCACCTGATGCGAAACTAACCGTTAAACGTGCTTCTACAGCGACGCATCTGGTTCGTATGGCAAATGCCCCGTCCTTTTTTGAGGTGTTACAGGAGAAACTGAACTGGGGGGACCGGACGAAGCGCGAGCCAAAGGGTTGATACGAATTGTCACAGTAGATTGTAAGACCGCTTCAGCATCTAGACGTGTTCATACATGCTGAAGCTTGTGGCAGGCTACCAAGTTTCAAATGAAGATTCAGACGACATTATTGAGGCTGTAGACAGTCGAGACCTCGCCAATATGAGGCCCTAGTGTAGTTGGAAGCATGCCCGGGCCAAAAATAGCTATAGCATGCAGTACGTGGTGTACAGCGGTGTCTTGAATTGTGGTTCAATGGCCACTTGACCTCGTGCAGGAAATAGGGGTGTGCCAAAATTTGGCGCAGCTGTTGACACGAATCTAGGGTTAGTTTTTAATAGGTTTATCCTGCGAGAGCTTGTAGTGTACTTCTAAGGAGGGTGCTTGCAGAATTTAATGAATCCGCTTGCGCTTGAGTTAGTATACTTAGTTAATCAAGAACGCTTGGGCCGGAGGAGGCTTGCTCAGCGTACCGGGCTTTCGGAGATGGCTGTTCGTCTTGAGTTAGAAAGGCTTAGAGATTCTGGGTACATCACCATGGATAAATTGGGCGTAGCCCTCGGCGAGAAAGGGAAGACTCTATATTTCCAGGCACTTAAGAGGATCAAGGAAGTAAGAGCTATTGCTCTAGAGCCAATTACACGTGATTCTGTAAGTCAAGCTGCTTTATTATCCTATTCTGCCAATAAGGCGGCATGGCGTTACCGCGATCTTGTTATAGGCCAAGGAGGGAGCGCTCTTCTGATGCTTTGTTATGGTAAACGGGGGTGGTTCTTTCCCGATAATAATGAAGTATTTAGGGACCAGAACGCGCATGACGCGTCACTTATTGAAAGCGCTTTTCCGATGAGAAAGCAAGGAGATCTGCTCGTAATTGTTTCTGCCCCCGATCTTAGAAGCTGTGGCCTTAGCCTGTGGAAGGTCTTAAGCGAAATAATCTGCAAGACTTCATAGCTTCAAAGGCGCTTGTCCTTAAGACACAAGCCGGCTATAATCCTCGACTAAAAGTGGGATGTTACAACCCACAATTCTGTTAGGAGGCGTTATGCCAAAGAAGCACCTGAAAATGGTACTGGTTGCTGTAGTTGCGTTTGCTGTGTTGGGATTTGTAGCTGCAGCGCAAAGCTTCCCTGTTACAGTGATTGATGATAGAGGATTGGAAGTCACAATAAACGCCGCGCCGCAGCGGGTCATAATTGCAGGAATTCCCTTATATACAGAGATTGTTATAGACCTGGAAGCGATGGATAGATTGGTCGCGGTAGCACAATCACCAGACAATCCGGCACAGGTGGAAAACCTACCCCAAGTGGGACCGAACTACTCTCCCAATATAGAGATGATAATCTCTCTCAATCCAGACCTTGTTATCGGCCCAACGGACTGGGGGGGTGAAAGGGGACAACTTGAAGCAGCTGGCATAACAGTGCTTACTACCCCCTTTATAATCAGCATCCCTGATATCTTCTCTACAATCCGTACAGTGGGAATAGCACTTGGATTGAGCCAGCGGGCAGATGATCTCATTGGGCAAATTGCCGAGGAGGTGGTTGAGATTGAGGCTTGGACTCTAGCCCAAGAGCCAGTAAGAGCAGCTTTTCTGTACGCATCTATGCCTGATACGCCTCCTTACGCTTCTGGAAGCGCGGCTATAGAGACTGAGCTGATCAAACGCGCTGGAGGAGAGAATGTTTTTTGTGATGTTCAAGGCTCCAAACAAGTTAGTTTGGAAGAGATAGTAGCTCGGGATCCTGAACTAATTTTCACGGCGCCCTCGCAGATTGAGAACTTGATCTCTAACCAGCTTCTTAAGAACTTATCAGCGGTCAAGAATGATCGAGTTTATGGGATCAACTCTGCGTGGATCACCTCCACAAAAGTTGCAAGCGCCTTGAGGCAGATGGGGGAATTTCTTCATATAGAGCGATAGCTCTTAGGCATAGCAGGACACTCCTTGAATAGAAAGAAAGGCAATCTTAGGATATGGATACTTATACTGCTGCTTTTCTTGACGGCGATTACCTTTATTGCAGGGATAATTGTTGGGCCAGTCAAGATACCGATTTCAGATACGCTCTCTTACCTGATAGGACGAAAAACAGCCGGTAATGAGCCTGATTCGGTAACCTGGTTGATCATTACCCGAATTAGGTTGCCCCGGGTTCTTCTGGGTTTGTTAGTGGGATGTTCCCTGGCGGTCGCTGGGGCAACTATGCAGGGTCTGTTCCGCAATCCTCTGGCCAGCCCGTATGTGCTCGGGATAGCAAGTGGGGCCTCTACAGGTGCTTCCTTGATAGTGATGCTTGGTTTAGGCAACGCTTTTTTCCTTCCCGTTGGGGCATTCGTGGGTGGTCTTGTTGCAGCAGGCACAGTGTATATCTTGGCACAGGGGCGGAGTAAGAAGACATCAGTCTATACGTTAATCTTGGCGGGAGTGGCTGTGGGTGCACTGTTTTCAGCCGTGACCAGTTTTGTTATCTTTCTGAGTGCGGGAAGCGAAAAAGCCACTGATATTGTCTTCTGGATCATGGGAGGGTTGGGTCGAGCCAGCTGGAGCTACGTCTACATACTGGCGCCGATTGTTATAGTTGGGGTAACGTCATTAATTGCACTCTCACGTGATCTGAACGCCCTTTCCTTGGGGGAAGAAAACGCTTTTCATCTGGGAATTGACCCGGAGTTAAGCAAGCGCGTGATGCTAATTATGGCTACTCTCCTTACATCAGCTGCGGCGGCTTTTGCTGGTACGATAGGATTTGTTGGACTTATCATACCTCATATAATGCGCTTGATAGTTGGACCTGATCATCGGTTTCTCTTGCCGCTGTCGGCGATTGCAGGCGCTGTATTCCTTGTATGGGCTGATATGGCAGCCCGCACAGCTCTATCCCCTGCAGAGATGCCGGTGGGAATCATTACGGCGTTCTTCGGGGCTCCTTTCTTCTTGTATCTGTTGAGAAGAAAAGGCGGGAATATGTCGTGAAGATAACAATTGACGATCTGAGTTTTTCCTACAATGATTCTCCGCTTCTTGACGCGATCGATCTTGTGATACAAAAAGGAGAAGTTCTCTCCTTGGTAGGGGCAAACGGTTCGGGGAAGACTACACTTCTAAAGAATATTTCGGGAATCCTTACCCCCGCAAAGGGTGCAGTCTATCTTGACATGACAAGTCTGAGTAAGCTATCCGGCGCACAGCTTGCCCGGCAACTAGGGGCTCTGGAACAAGACCGTGAGGTTGGTTTTGATTTTACTGTACGCGAGATTGTTTCCCTAGGCCGTATTCCCCATAGAGGTCGATTTGCAAGGCCCTCTAAGAGTGACATTCAATGGATTGACAGAGCCATGGAGCTAACATACACGAAAGATCTTTCCGAGCGGTCCATATATGAGCTATCAGGAGGAGAAAGACAGCTTGTATTCCTGGCAATGGTATTGGCGCAGAATCCGAGCGTACTGTTATTGGATGAGCCAACTACCTATTTGGATATTGATCATCAGCTTCAGATTATGGAGATCATCCGCCAACAAGCTGCTGCTGGGATGACTGTAGTGATGGCTATTCACGACCTCAATCTGGCCTCGCAGTATTCAGTTCGGATAGCCATGCTCCACCAAGGTAAGCTGTTAGCTGTTGGTAGGCCAGAGGAGGTGTTAACAAAGCATAATATTAAGCAAGCTTTCAAGGCCGATGTGTCAATAGGGAAGAACCCGGTAACAAATTCGCTCTACATAAGCACAATTCCACGTAGAAGAAAGGATAAAGCGGAAAAACGTAAGTTGCATATCATTTGTGGAGGAGGAAGTGGAGTAGCTATTCTCCATGAGCTTGCCGATTTCTATTCCTTAAGTATAGGAGTTATCTCTCCTTTGGATTCAGACTTTGAGGCAGCACAACAGCTACGGGCCAAGTTAGTGACAGAGGCTCCGTTTGTCCCCATTTCCAAGTCAGCATACGCGGCTAACCTTGCTGTGATGCGCCAAAGTGATGGTGTTGTTATCTGCAACACCCCATTTGGCCCAGGCAACCTGTTAAACCTAGAAGCTGCAGTAAAGCTAAGCGATGAGACTAATATCTTGATTATTGATGCAAAGAGCATCAAAGAGAGGGATTTCACAGGAGGTCAGGCAACAGATCTCATCCATCGGCTGTTGAAGGCTGGGGCCGTACCGGTGAGCACCTTAGAAGAGCTAAAAAGCGCTGTCTTCTCGCTTATTCCAATAAGCCCATCAAGTGACAATTCTGTAAGGTAAAGCACAGGAGGTAAGCGCGTCGTTACTTGCTCTCATAGTATTCTACTTGCAGGGTTGATTTAACTGGAATGAGCTGTAGGATCCTCACATAATTGCTGTTGACATTGCAAGGACGAAAGCGTTAGATGGATTGATAAGATGAGCAGACTAGGACTAGTCCATATTTACACAGGCAAAGGGAAAGGCAAGACTACATCTGCCATTGGGGCAGGAATTAGGGCTGTTGGCCAGGGATTAAGCGTCTACATGATTCAGTTTCTCAAAGGTGGAAAGAATCTTCCCCCTTCGGGAGAGATTAGAGTCCTGAGGAATATTCCAGGCTTCAGGCTGGAGCAATTTGGCATGGATCATTTTGTTAACCCCAAGAAAGTTAGCGATGAAGATCGCGAGATCGTCCAGGAAGGACTGAACAAGGCAAGGGAGGTTCTTGCATCAGGAAATTATGATCTTGTTATCTTGGACGAGCTCAACGTTGTAATTCAGTTCGGTATGGTTGAGCTTGAGTTGGTGCTTGACATTTTGCGAGGAAGGGCGGATGGGACCGAGGTTATTATGACAGGCAGAGACGCTCCAGAGGAATTGGTAGAATACGCTGATTTGGTAAGTTATATCCAGGAGGTTAAACACCCCTTTGATAGGGGCATCTCGGCTAGAAGAGGAATAGAGTATTAACAAGCGTTAGCCTTTTAGGCCACAATTATAGGTAATCTGGTGCAGCGCAAAAGGAAGTAACACTTCAGCAGATTCTTACAAGAATTGCAGTGTCTAATCCTTAAAAAGATGACTCTACGTGGTTGCTGAAAGCTCGTCTATCATTTCTTGAAGAACGTCAAAGCCGCCCTGCCAGAATTGAGGTAAAGCTATGTCAATATCGCATTCCTCTAGGATCGTCTTAGGGGTTTCTGATCCCCCGTAGGATAGGATTTTGAGAAACTTGGGGACAAACGACTCTCCCTCTTCCTTGTAACGCTTGTAAAGCGCCAGAACAAGCAGCTGCCCGAAGCTATAGGCATAGCAGTAGAAAGGGGTGCTGTAGATGTGCGGAATTGAGACCCACTCATGGCGGAACTCGTCGCCTACCTCCACGGCTTTGCCAAACTGGTCATGTAGGTTATTAAGGTAATGCTCTGACAAAGCATCAGTTGTTGTACCCTCCTTGATTAGGCGGTGTGCCTCTTGCTCAAACAGCACGAAATACGCCTGCCTGCTGATAGTAGCATAGGCTCCATCTACAAAACGAGCCAGAATCTCCCTGCGAAGCGTTGGATCAGTCTCGGTTTCGAGTTGGTATTGTAGAAGCAGGATTTCCGAGAAGACCGACGCTGTCTCTGCCAGCGGAAGGGCAGAATGGAAGGTGAGGGGCGAATGATGAGCGGCCATCAACGCATGTACTGCGTGTCCTAGCTCATGGGCTAGGGTGGACACATCTTCTCCTTTACCGTTATAGCTTGTGAGGACCCATGGGGTGATTCCTGGGAGGGCTCCATAGCAGAAAGCCCCTTCGTATTTGCCTGCGCGAACTTCGGAGTCCAGGTGCCCTTCGTCGAGGACCCGTTTCGCGTTTTCTGCCAATACAGGGGAAAACCTATTCATGCTGGAAAGAACAGTATCTATCGCATCGTTGAACGAGTAGGACTTGTTTGCTATTCCCACTGGAGCGTATATGTCGTAGCGCCTTAGCGGCTTCATGCCTAGCCAGTCTGCTTTCATGCGAAAGTACTCCTGAAAAATACGGGTGTTCTTGCAGCACACCTCCAGGAGCATATCAACTACTGAATCGGGAATGTCGTTTTGGATGTTTCGAGCTGTAATGGGTGATGGGAACCCTCGTAGGGTTACCTGTTCGTCCGTCCAATCTCGCACCACGTGCTGATATATCTGCCCAAGGACCGTGCTATGCTCACCGTAGACACGATACATTTCCTGGTACGCATACTCACGAAGGTTAGGATTGGGATCATGAGCGTAGGCCATCAACTCCGAACGCGTGAGCGTTTTTCTCTTCCCATTTACCTGCATACCGAAAGTAAACTTGCTTGTTAGCATCTGATATAAGGTAATCAGTGCATCTACCCCATTTATATTCTTCACTTCTATTACCTTCTCCACCGGCTCGGACAGCGTATAAGGCTTGTAACGACGCAGCATGCGCAAGTAATAAGCTAGGTCCCCACTTACAGAAATCAATTCTTGGCAGGTTGAATCATCTAGCTCCTTCCACCATAGTTCGAAGAAGAGCACCCGATTGTGAGCATCAGCAATAACACTCTCTGCCCGGCCGCGAAACGACAGTGCATCTTGATTATGTGTATCCTCTGAGAACCAGAGTTGCCCGAAGGCGCCTAGTCTTCTGATGAGGGATCCTATGTGCTCTACGATTTTCAGCACATGCCTAAAGTCATCAGCGCTGATATCAGGACAAAGAATAGGCCTCATCCGTTCTAAATCGCACAGTGTCTCCTCCAGTTGATTCAGGTACTCCTTGCCGGTGTTCTCAGGGCAATCGCCTTTTGGAATAAGGTCATCAAGCGACCAGCGGCCTTGCTGATAAGTATGGGCGTTCATTTCATCCCTCCTAATAATCTTCCTGCACACTTATCATACGTAATTGCCGCCGCTTCCAGCAAGCCCAATTTTGTCGGCGACCTCACGCATCCCCATAATTACCTCTTCAAATAGCTCTTTGAGATCGATTCCCAACATCTCGGCCCCGTTGGCTATCACTTGGCGGTTTGCTCCTGCGGCAAAGCTCTTGTCCTTCCACTTTTTGGCAACCGACTTAGGCTTCATATCGAGTACACTTCTTGATGGTCGTACCAACGCAACAGCGGTTACAAGACCTGTTAGCTCGTCTATCGCGTATAAGACCTTCTCCATCTCGTGCTGAGGCTCAACATTCGTTACTAATCCCCAGCCGTGCGACATGATGGCACGTATGTATTCCTCTGGCCAACCGCGCTCCTCCAGGATTTCCTTTGTCTTTTGGCAGTGTTGATCAGGGTAGATCTCGTAATCTAGGTCATGCACCAGGCCGATAATCCCCCACTTATCTTCGTCTTCGCCACGTTTGCGAGCCATATACCTCATGACTCCCTCAACGGATAAGGCATGCTTGATTAGGCTCTCACTCTTATTGAATTCTGTTAAAAGAGAGAACGCCTCTTGCCGAGTAGGTGTATGCGTCTGCATTGTACCTCCTTATTGCTGTTAGGGGTGTGAATGTATTCGTCCAGTCATCTTTTTTCCAGTTGGCTCGACATGGAGAAAAGTGAATTGAGCGTTATAAGCTTGTATAGTATCAGTGATTTCTACTGGGAGGACAACGATGGAGATTCAAGTCGGGGTGTTTGTTTCCCTGTTTTTTATTGCTATTGTAATCGGACTTTTGTCCAGCCTTCTTGGTGTCGGTGGTGGCATATTCATGGTTCCACTTCTGACCTTAGCGCGTTACGTTCCGACGATCCAGCAGGCATCGGGAACAAGCATTGCGGGTGTTGTCTTCACCAGTATATCGAGTACCGTGGCTTACGCGCTGAGGCGCGCAATCAATTTTAGAATCGGATTTATCCTTATGCCGACCACCATATTTGGTGCATGGTGTGGGGCCAGGCTAACCGAAGTTATAAATGGCAAATGGCTTTTTGTTAGCTTTGGAGTACTGCTTCTTTACCCTGTAGGGATGATGATACAGGGTAAGAAACCTAAGGAAATAGCGTTTTCCCAGGATAAGAAACCTAAGGAAATAGCGTTTTCCTTGCACGGACAAGCCAAAGACCGAAAGTTGTATCTTGCAGGCGCACTAATAGGGTTTGTTGCCGGTACGGCGGCAGGCCTGTTTGGGATAGGGGGGGGTACGGTAATGGTCCCAGCGCTTGCGGTGTTTCTAGGGCTTGATATCGTTGCAGCCGTAGCCACTAGCTTGTTTGTTATGGTGCCCTCGGCAATGATGGGCGCTTATCAGCACTTGATTCAAGGGAATCTTCGTCTGGAGCTAGCGTTGCCATTGATATTGGGCCTTATAATCGGAGCCCAGATTGGTCCGCGCTTGAGCTCGCGCATTCCCGAAAGGAGGCTTCGTCAGTTGTTTGGTGGGGTGCTTCTTTACGCGGCAATAAATATGCTGCTAAAGGGGCTAGCTTAAGGTAGATTGACAAGCGCTTTGGTTGCATAATCTTACCTTGAAGATGAAGATCACCATACTGACCACTGGCGGTACGATTGAGAAAACCTACAATGAACGTGATGGAACGCTCAAGAACTATCACACTATAATGCCAGCCATGCTTCGCGGTTTGAGGCTTCCAGATCTTGATATCACCTACAAGCAAGTGGTGTTCAAGGACTCTCTTGAGATAACCGAAGATGAGCGCCAGCGCATAGTTGCCGCAACACAGGAAGCCCTTTCCAGATCTGATGGGATAGTCATATTGCATGGGACAGATACCATGAGCAAGACAGGAGAGCTTCTCTATCAACGGCTTGAGAACCTCTCTATCCCGGTGATCATGACTGGTGCAATGAGGCCCTACGAATTTCGGGATTCGGATGCGCTGCAGAATGTAACAGAATCACTTATTGCAGTGCGACTTGTATCTCCTGGAGTATACGTGGTTATACACAACAAGGTCTTAGGATTTCCAGGGGTAGTGAAAGACCGTAGGAGACTCAGCTTTACCAAGCGCTGAATACCCTAGGCAGCAGGATCTATACTTGGTGCGTCATCAAAGGTTTCCCGGCCTGCGATTTGCCGTGGGTATGGTCTGTCGAATATTTCTCGGGTCGCTGATGCCGATCTTCTTACGGTAATAGCCTCTTGCTACTTGAAATAAACGTGATTTCGGTATAGAATTAGCAGTCGATGTATTAGATTGCTAATTTGAGGTGATTGCTATGATCCGTTTTGATAGACTTACTGAAGGAGCACAAGAGCTTTTTCATGAAGCGCAAGATCTCCTTTCGCGCTACAAGCATAACCAGCTTGACGTTGAGCATATATTTGCTGTTCTTGCAACAGCTCAAGGAGTGGGGCGAGATATCCTTCAGGAGATGGGAGTGAATTTAACGGGACTGGCCAAGGATCTGGAGGTCCTGCTGAAGGGCAAACCAACTGTTTCTGGATCGGTAGGAACGCAGATTTACATCACTCCGCGGTTGGACGCCGTGGTGAATGGTGCGCAGATGGAAGCAGAGCGACTTCATGACGAGTATGTCGGTGTAGACCACGTACTGCTTTCGATTGCCCGCGCTACCGATCCCAAGTTGAAAGGGGTATTGGATCGACACCACATTACCCCGGAGGCTATTTACACAGCTCTACGAGGTGTTCGCGGTGAACAGCGGCTTACCGAGCGTGATTCCGAGGATCGTTATCAGATCTTAAAGAAGTACTCAACGAACCTTACAGAAATGGCCAAGCGTGGTGAGCTTGACCCAGTGATCGGTCGAGAGCAGGAGATTCGTCGCATGGAGCAGATCTTATCCCGTCGTCGAAAGAACAATCCTGTACTTATCGGTGAACCGGGCGTGGGAAAAACCGCTGTTGTAGAAGGCCTGGCGCAGAGGATTTCACAGGACGAGGTTTCGGATTCTTTGAAAGGCAAGGAGATTGTAGCGCTAGACGTAGCGGCAATGGTTGCTGGGTCGAAGTTTCGGGGTGAGTTTGAAGATCGCCTGAAAGCTGTAATCAAGGAGATCGAGGCGGCTGCCGGCAAGATCATTGTGTTCATTGATGAGCTTCACGTAATTGTGGGAGCTGGAGGAGCGGAAGGCGCTATTGATGCTTCGAACATGCTCAAGGAGCCGCTCTCACGTGGTAAATTTCAGCTAATCGGTGCCACGACCCTAAACGAGTACCGTGAGCATGTGGAGAAGGATTCAGCACTTGAGCGGAGATTTCAACAGGTCTACGTGAGCGAGCCGTCGGTGAGCGATACGGTGGAGATATTGAGGGGCCTTCGTGAGAAGCTGGAGGAACACCACAAAGTGAAAATAACCGATGACGCAATAGAAGCAGCAGCGAAGCTTGCGGAGCGCTATATATCTGATCGATTCCTTCCGGACAAAGCCATTGACTTGCTGGATGAGGCAGCGAGCTGTATCCGCGTTGCGGGTAGCGCAGAGGAAGTCACCCAGGAACAGATAGCAGGGATTGTGTCGCAATGGACAGGTATTCCCGCGGAGCGGATGATCACCGAAGAGAGGACTCGCTTGTCAAAGATGGAAGACATATTGCACGAGCGGGTAATAAACCAGGAAGAGGGAGTTAAAGCAATCTCCGAGGCGGTCCGTCACTCTCGCGCTGGGCTCTCCGATCCGCGAAAACCGATCGGTACATTCCTGTTTCTTGGCCCTACCGGGGTGGGAAAAACGGAGCTTGCTAAGGCACTAGCCGCTTTTCTATTTGGAAGTGATAATGCACTGTTACGGATCGACATGTCGGAGTACATGGAGCGGCATGCTACTGCACGTTTGATCGGCTCTCCGCCAGGCTACATCGGCTATGAGGAAGGGGGACAATTGACGGAGTCAGTTAGACGGCGCCCGTACCAGGTAGTGCTTTTTGATGAGGTGGAGAAAGCCCATCCGCAGGTGATGAACTTGCTATTGCAGCTTCTTGATGAGGGGCGTCTTACGGATGGACATGGCCGCACAGTTGATTTCAAGCATACCATCATTATCATGACATCAAATGTGGGTAGTGAGCAGTTCACACAGGATTTCTCCGAGGAAGAAGTGCGCGACAAGATTTGGGTGGAATTGAAGCGTGCTTTTCGGCCAGAGTTTCTGAACCGAATAGATGAAACAATCATCTTTCACCAGCTATCAGAAGAGGCAATCGCCAAGATTGTAGATCTGAAAGTCGATCTGCTTAATAAGCGTCTTGCTGAACAGGGAATTTCACTGACCCTCACTGATGAGGCGAAGAAAGTCCTCGCCAAGAAGGGCTATGATCCACATTATGGTGCGCGCCCATTGGAACGAGAACTCAAGAGACTAGTGGAAAACCAGCTAGCAATGAAGATCGTATCTGGAGAGATAAACGAGGGCGATCATGTAACGGTCGACTCAGCAGCAATGTCCGATGTGCTTCTAATACGTACATAGAAGCACAAACAGCTGTTCTAGGTCCAATAAGATAGGCCACTTAAACCTAGAAGCTGCCATAACTAGCAGCTTCTAGGTTCGCAGCTAAGAGAGGCCAAAATAACCAGATCTTAGTCTTTGGTTTCTTCTTCCTTGAGGTATTCAAGGATAGCTTCCACTGCAAGGTAGCTCACTGAGCGATCCTGTTGGTCTGCAAGTGCAGCAAGCCTCTCGATCGGATGGCTTCCTACCTTGCTCTTAGGAACGTATATTGAGACTTTGTCCAGTGTCTGTTTTGCCACGAGATCCCCCTTTTTAAATAACTAAAAAAAGTATTATACACGCCGCGTCGTAGATTAAAAGTACCGCCATTGCACTAGCTCACACAGTCTAGATCCTTTGCACTGTAATGCTCTTGTCGGTGGCGCGCTTATCGTCAGCTTGGCGGTTGCAAAAATGTGCATCCATATAGCCATTATCGGGTTGATATGT
>CAZKFV010000044.1:0-8738 GCA_964552295.1 uncultured Thermotogae bacterium
TTAAAGCAGCCAAGTTGACAGTCACGAATGCGCAGTTTCAGCTGCTCTGCTGCTGCTGACACCCTCATCTTCGGCATTTTTAGCTCTTCTGCTATCTGCCAGGCCACTGCGCAGGGAAGCTGTCCATCTACTAAGCGAGAGGCAACGGCTTGCCTTAGCTGATCGGTAACCTGGTCTTTCATATCCTCGACTGGACGTTTACCCTCAGGATAGCCAAACAGACCCAATTGGCAGTGTGAGATTTTTATTGATTCTTGGGTTGCCACATTGCCGACATCAATAGCTTCAACGCCAATTCTCTTTGCAAGCGTAAACGCCCGTGCACAGGGAAGCTTTCCATCAATCAGCTCTTGCATAACTAGACTCTTTAGGTCTTCCATCTTGGGTGCAATTGTCCATTAGATTGTGGATCAGCACAAGCTCTTACCTGGGAAAGGAACTTACTATAGGGTATCCTGTTGCGTCAAACAGAGTAGTTTAGAGGGGATAAATGCTGATCTGGGTCGGGTTTTCGCTTTCCATAGTGGCGCTGCTTTACATATCCAGGCGTAGTATTTGGTTGGCAATGACAACCGCTGCGGTTCTGCTTGCAGTGTTCACTCTTTCAGGAAATGGGATGTTGACGGCACTCGAGCGCACCTTCACTGATCCATCAGTGCTTTTAATTGCTTTTGTGGTTGGGGTTATTCCCCTTATAGGCGGGACGTTAGAAGAATCTGGCGGCATGGGTAGGCTAGTGGCCAACATGCGCATGGGGAAGAGGATATTCTTTGCCATTTCTCCGGCTCTCTTGGGGATGCTTCCGATGCCCGGCGGCGCCTTACTATCGGCTCCACTGATAGAGCTTGGAGGAGAGGGCGTACCGGCTGATGTAAAGGCGGCGGGTAATGTTTGGTTTCGGCACGCATTTCTCCTGGTATATCCGCTTGGATCATCGCTGATCGCCTCTACTAAGATGGCTTCTGTAGGATTGTATCAGGCTATTTTTTTTCTATTTCCGGCCTTTGTTCTCACTGTTAGTATCGGGTATTTCCTGATACTGCGCGATGTTGCTGGGAAAATGAACTACGAGAATGATTTCTCTCTTTCTGGGCTTCTGGTACCCTTAAGTATCATCCTTACTGCTCCCGTGATCGATGTCGTCATGAAGTCCACAATGGATCTGTGCACCCCCGAAATCGGCACTGCTGTTGGAGTAAGCGCAAGCTTTATCCTGGCAATAGTAACCGGTGGTATCAGAGCCCCAAAACTAGTGGCTATCGGGAGGAAAATGCGGCCCTGGAAGTACTCACTCATAATCCTGGCAATGTTCTTATTTCTGAACGTTTTCACGCTTTCCGGGTCTCCGGAGATGCTGGGTTCGCTTAATGTGCCCCCCATTGTACTTTGTGTTCTAATTGGATTTGTCCTAGGGGTGATAACGGGGCGTATTGAGACGCCTATTGCCATTGTTATCCCTATATTTATTGTCGCCCACGGTGCTATATCTCTTCCAGTGTTTGCTGTTACGTATTTCTCCATTTATCTGGGTTACTTGATAAGTCCTGTTCATCCTTGTGTTTCAGTTTCACTTGAGTACTTCTCAGTCCCTATGTCTTCGTTTCTTCGCCGTATGGGGCTCCCAGTGGTCATTGCTGGGTTAGCAGATATTGCGGTAGCTCTTCTAGTTATGTAAAGCTAACGAGTAGATAATGGAATAATCCCTTTCCTTGAATTGTTATATGTGTGATGATAGAACTATCCCTTAAGCTGTATTACAGCACCAGAAAAGACTTGCTTTATGGTCACCTGCAGACCGGACAATATGGACTCAGAACAATTCTAATCGGCTAGTGAGATAGATTTGGTCGCGTGGTTATACAGATTGAAGTACAAACGCTTTTATGCCAATTCAGAGATACCGGGCCAGCGGGAAAGAAGGCTTTGTTTTGGCTCCTTGGAAGTGTAAAATGGATTTTGAATAGGGTGCTGGATTGGCCAGCATCAAAAGGGAAAAGGAGGCGCACGTGAAGAAGGCACTAGCTTTGTTATTGGTGGTTTTAGTAGGGATATCGCTGGCCAGTATGGCAGGTGAAAAAGTTGCTGTGGTGCTTGACGTTGGCGGACGTGGAGATCTTTCGTTTAATGATATGGGTTTCAAAGGGACCGATCAGGCAGCCGAGGATTTCGGCTACGAAATGGTAGAAGTTCAGAATGCATCTGGTGCAGACTACCTGCCTAACCTGCGCAACCTCTCCCGCACAGGTGATTATGAGATTATCATTTGCGTTGGTTTCCTGCTAGGAGATGCGCTTGCTGAAGTTGCTGCAGAGTTTCCGGATCAGAAGTTCGCGATCATTGATGTGGATTACATCACAGGTCCGAACATCATGAACATTGTCTTCCGCGAGAACGAGATGTCCGCGTTGGTTGGGGCATTAGCGGCTATGGCTGCTGTAGAGCATGGTTATAGCCATGCTGGTGTAGTCCTTGGTATCGAAATCCCTGTTCTATACCACTTCGAAGCCGGGTTCCGATTTGGGATAGACTGGGCAAACAAGAAGCTTGGTTCCAATATTGGCCTTCTCTACACTTACACTGGTTCGTTCAGCGACATCGCACTTGGCAAGGCGGCTACTGAAGCGATGCTTGCGCAAGGCGCAGTTGGTGTCTACAACGTTGCTGGTCCGCTTGGCGTTGGTGACTACGAGGCAATCTCTGAGGCACACCAGAATACCGGAACAACATATGGCCCTCCGTACTACTTCGGTGTGGATGCCAACCAGGACTGGCTGGGAGATGGACTACACGGTCTAGCAAGCGGAATGAAGCGCGTTGACACAGCAGCATACATGGCCGTTGAGGCTGTTGCAGAGGGTACTTTCACTGCTGGGGTTGTCAGCCTCGGGCTATCCGAGGGTGGTGTGGCGATCAGTAGGCTCAGCGATCTAGCAGACTTTATCAAGTTCGGTATCAAAGCTGGCTCGGTTGATCCTGACGATTTCTATCAGATCGTTGCTAATTGGGCATCGAACCGCGCTACGGTTCCTTCTTATATCTGGGACACAATTGACGAGCTTGAGGCCGGGATTCTTGATGGGTCAATCGTTGTTCCCACAGCTAACAGCGGTGTAGAAATGGCCGCTGTGAGGGCGCAGTACACTCTTGGCGCAGAATAACCGGCTATCCATTGCTTAGCTTATGAACTTTGGGGAGAGGCGATATATCCCCTCTCCCCTTTTCTCACCCGTGATATACGAGGAAGTTTGGAGGCATGCATGACAGAGTTGGCTGCAAATGCAGGGGCGAAAAAGGAGCAGGAGTTCCTTCTGCGTGCAGAGAAGATCACCAAGGTATACTCCGATGGTACAGTTGCCCTGAAGGAAGCTTCAGTTGAGATTCACAGAAGCGAGATTGTCGGTCTGCTGGGGGAAAACGGAGCTGGGAAAACTACATTAACAAAGATTCTATCTGGCCTGCTACCGCCTACGCGCGGGCGTGTCGTATCGCCTAAGGGGATATTGCGCTTCTCAAACCCGCGAGAGGCTCTGGCGTTCGGGATAGGAATGGTCCATCAACACTTTGCGCTTGTTGGTACTTTTACTGCCGCAGAGAATGTGGCTTTGTCACACGAGAGGCCGTTTAGTAGAATTCAGCTCTCGAAGGCCACACAAAGGCTAGAAGAATTGATGAAAGAGAGTGGCCTCCACGTTCCACTGGAAATACCGGTAGAGAAGCTAGCTGTGGGCGAGCAGCAGCGAGTGGAGATTCTGAAGGTGCTCAGTCGCGATGTTACTTTATTGATCCTTGATGAACCAACCTCAGTCCTAACTCCATTAGAGGTTGATGAACTATTCTTATTGCTCAGACGATTGCGAGACGCAGGCAAATCCATCATTCTGATTACGCATAAGCTGAAAGAGGTTAAGTCTGTTACGGACCGTATAGTTGTCCTTCGTCACGGAGAACTTGTTGGGGATGTGCGTACTCAGAAAACGACTACTGAGGAACTGGCGAGGTTGATGGTTGGACGAACAATAGAGGAAGAGACTGCCGCGGTTGAACTGAGCGACAAAGAAATGCCAGTAAAGAGCCAGCATAAGGCAGTTGATAGATCTCAGACCAGCGTTCTTCACGTAGAAAACCTGGTATCAAGGAGCAAGGCAGGCAAGATAGCGGTAGAGGACTTGGCATTTGATGTCTTTGCTGGTGAGATATTTGGTGTTGCTGGTGTGGAGGGCAACGGCCAATCAGAGCTAGTGGAGTCTCTGACCGGCTTACGGGTCCCTGACTCAGGAGTGGCAACCATAAATGGGATAAACATTCTTGGGCTTGACCCGCGCCAGATATACAAGCTTGGCGTGGCACATATCCCTGAAGATCGGTGGCAGCTTGGCCTCATCCTTCCGTTTACGCTTGCAGAGAATGCGATCCTCGGTGTGCACCAGTGGAAGGAGTTTAAGGGGCTGTTCTCAATCATCCGTTGGGGAAAAGTTAACGAGCATGTGCGCGGTTTAATGGATCGATTCGAGATCCGTGCCACCGGACCAGGATCTCCAGCTAAGAGCTTGTCAGGGGGGAATCAGCAAAAACTCATCGTAGGAAGGGAGCTCGCAAAAGATCCGGCCATCGTTGTCGCTAGCCAACCAACGCGTGGGTTAGATGTCGGCTCAGCTAAGTACATACGTGACCTGTTAGTCCAGATGCGAGATGCGGGGAGGGCAATTCTTCTTGTCTCCGCTGATTTGGATGAAGTATTGGTTCTGGCTGACCGAATTGCCATCATGTATGAAGGCCGGTTTATGACTGTTTGCTCGCCCGATGACCTCAACAGGGAGCAGATGGGTCTCCTGATGGGGGGCGTTAAACAAGAGGAGGCGGTGATATGAGCGGGCAATCAAGGCTGCTGCGCGGCGCGCATAAGACTGTAACCGGGCTGAATCCGGTCTTGGAGTCGATTCTTGCCGGTATTGTCGGGCTATTGATCGGGGCTCTATTGATGTATATCTGGGGGTTTAATCCATGGCGGGCGTACATAGCTTTGTTTAAGGGCGCCTATGGTGGAACTTACGAGTTGTCGAGCTCTATTGCCCGCGGAACGCCCTTGGTATTGACTGCTCTAACTTTCTCGATCTGCCTACGCGCGGGAATGTTCAACATCGGGGCTGAAGGCCAGATGATGGTTGGGGCGATTGCCGCTATCACGATTGCTTTGTTTGTTCTGCCCACAGGTGTTCATACCATTGTAGGGCTTATCTTTGCCGCGCTAGCGGGGGCTGTGTGGAGCATTGTACCGGCGGTGCTTAAGGTCACGCGGGGCGTGAGTGAGGTTATATCGACCATTATGTTCAATTGGATTGGACGATTTCTGGTAATCTGGCTAGGCATACATGTGCTGGTGGACCCAATACGTTCCGAAAAGACGCTTGCGATTCCTAAATGGGCTAGATTTCCGGTGATTGTCAAGGGAACCGATCTGACCGCATCAGTGTACTTAGCGGTCGGAGTCGCGCTGATAATCTACTTCTTGCTCTGGCACACTACTGTGGGTTACGAAGTCCGCGCTGCGGGCTTGAATCCGACAGCGGCACGTTACGGCGGTATCCGTAGCAAACGAACAATGATGCTTGCGTTCGTTCTTGGTGGCATGACAGCCGGTCTTGGCGGTGCAGCTCTTGTGATGGGGCTCCCTCCCTCTTATGCCATTTTCAGCTCAGGGATGCCGAACCTAACTAATATAGGATTTGATGGCATGGCAGTGGCCATGGTTGGCAGGAATCACCCAATCGGTATCCTGTTTGCGGCGCTTTTCTTTGGTGGATTAAACGCCGGAGGACGAGTGATGCAGTTCTACGGGTCAAATCCGGTTCCGTTAGAGATGGTACGCATCGTGATGGGAGCAATCGTTTTGGCGATGTCGATTCCGGAGCTGCTGCGTCTATTTCCGGCGATTAAGAAATCTATGGCAAACCTTCTAACTGCCTTGCGGGGACGACGGCAAGCGGCACCGGGGGAGGAATCCTAATGAACTGGCTTTTCTTGCTTAACTACTCTCTTCACGCGATGGTTCCGATCACTCTGACTGCAGTCGGGGAGATCGTCACAGAAACTTCCGGGCTGTTCAATATCGGCCTTGAGGGAATCCTGTTGATGAGCGCATTTGCCGGTGCTATCGGTGCCGAAGCCGCTGGTCCCATTGTTGGGCTGTTAGTCGGTATGGGAGCCGGTGCCTTGTTTGGCCTTATCTTTGCGGTCATCAGTACGTACTGGAAAGGTACCCAGATGGTAACTGGCATCGGCATCAATCTGTTTGCGGTCGGGTTCGTGGCGTTTGGATTAATCCAACTTGGCGCACCCGGGTTCCATGATGTTCCTACGTCAGCGGAACTCGTGAACTGGCGTACCGGGATGGGCGGCATCAGTCCGATGATCTTAGTTGCACTGATCATGCCGTTTCTCATCTACTGGTTTCTTAAGCGTACGCGTTCCGGACTGATACTAAAAGCGGCCGGCGAGATGCCGGAGGCTGCAGATGTTGCTGGAATCAACGTCAATCGTACGCGTGTCTACGCTGCAGTTCTTGGTGCGTCATTGGCTGGTCTTGGTGGTGCATACATGAGTGTTGCCTGGCTTGGCTCGGTGACTAAAGACCTGTCTGCTGGGCGTGGGTTCATCGCGCTGGCAACTGTGGTGTTCAGCGGCCTTAACCCGCTCTTAGCGCTCCTTGGCGGATTCATCTTTGCCTTCTTCCAAGGGCTAGCAGAGACGCTTAAGACGATGCCAAAAAAGCTAATCCCATGGCAGTTTGTGTCGATGCTTCCATATATTGTGACTTTACTCGTGGTCTCCGGTGCTATTGGAAGGGTGCGCTTTCCAAAGGCTCTTGGAGAGCCGTACAAGCGCGAGTAAATCGTCTGTGTTAGTTGACTTGTCGTCCCTGAAAACCTATGATAGAGATGTCAAAAAGGAGGGGGATGTGAAACCACATGAGAAGGCGATTGTCACATCCATGGAAGGTGTTTAGAACCTATAGGAGGTGGAGTATGCGTAGATTGTTCGCTCTGGCATTGATTGCTGTTATGGCTCTTGGTGCCGTTGGTTTTGCTCAGCCTGGTTCCGGCCCGGACGAGCCCATATACATGCTGTTGGTTCCTTCAACTGAGGGAGCTACGGTTGAGGAAGTCGGGAGGGCAATTGCTGAGGCTTTGTATGAGTTGACCGGACTATACATTGTCTCAAGCCTACAGTCGGATTACACAGCGATGATAGAGGCCTTTGCAGCATCAGAGGGAGATACGTTTGGTTTGCCGACAACCGATCAGTACATTCGTATCTATGAACGAACTCAGGGCAGTGTTAGTCCTCGCCTTGGTTCAGTGCGCTACGGATATCCTTGGTACTACGCTAGCGTATATGCGCATCGGGATAGCGGGATTGATTCACTTGAGGATCTGAATGGAAAGGTCTGGATTTACAATGAGACCGGCTCTACGTCAGGATATGTTTTCCCGAACATGATTTTCGAGCGCGAGGGCTTCGAATTTGCTAGCATTGTTACCTCCGGAGGGCATACTAACTCGATGGTCGCGTTGATCGAGGGACAGGGTGACTTCTGCACTGGCTACGGCTCTGCTCCTGGTGCCCCAAGCGATTGGACTGGTGCAAGGTGGGACTTCGGTGATGATCCGGAGCTATGGATTTGGGACCGCTGGAACAACGATCTTTTCCGTCCGGCATTTCTCGGAACCTGCTACGACTTGCGTCGTGCTGTACGTAAAACGTACGACTTTGATACCGTCCTACGTGAAATTGGCGTTGTGATGAACATAGGCCCGATTCCAAATGACTGTCTTGCCTTCGGTCCAGGCTTTCCGAAGGATATCGCTGACAAGATTGTTGATGCGGTAAAGATACACATCCAAACAGAAGAGGGACAAGCGCTTTGGGGCGATCCCAATTTCTACGAATGGACGGACGTGGCCGATATCGACGACTCGTTCTACGACGGTTATCGTGAGATCCTCGGCCTTCCCATTCCGGAAAGGGATTAAGGCTTGAGCAAGCGCTGATAGTTTGCAACGCGGGAGGGAGTAATTCCCTTCCGCGTTTTTCGCGCGTGGGGGCACATGAACTCAACTGATGAACTTATAGGTATAGAACACCTGACAAAAGTCTACGAACGTGGAGAGATACTTGCTTTAGACGATATCAGTTTTACGGTTAAGCGAGGTGAGTTTCTAGTACTGATAGGACTTTCCGGTTCAGGAAAGTCTACTCTCCTAAGATGTATAAACCGGCTGATCGAACCGACATCTGGAACAATAATATTTGATGGAATAGACGTGACCAAAGCTCCTGCCAGGCAATTGCGTCATCTGCGAAGAAGAATGGCGATGATATTCCAGCAATTTAACCTGGTAAAAAGGTCTACTGTCTTAACCAATGTTCTATCGGGTAGGCTTGGCTACGTGAATCCAGCTGCAGCAGCGATTCATAAGTTCCCCAGAGAAGACGTGGAATTGGCGTTAGCTAACCTTGAGCGAGTGGGTATTCCAGAGCAAGCATACAAGCGGGCTGATGAGCTGTCGGGTGGACAGCAGCAGCGGGTTGGCATTGCTCGCGCGCTGATGCAGGAGCCGGATCTTCTCATGGCTGATGAGCCAGTGTCTGCTTTGGATCCAGCTACAGCACACTCAGTCATGCAATACTTGGAACAGATGAATCGGGATGATGGGGTTACAGTAATTGCCAGCCTTCAC
>CAZKFV010000045.1:0-30258 GCA_964552295.1 uncultured Thermotogae bacterium
TGTGCATTATAGCTTAGCTGGCATTCGTCTTCCAGATAAAGAATAGGTATGTTAAGTGGTCAGCTTGCGTTTTCTTGCTACGATGATCCCTTGCTAAAAGCTTTTCTATAGGTATACGTAGTAGCAAACGTGCCAGGCGGTGTTAGCGCACCAGCTTATCGCAAGGGACAGGTTGATTACACCAGCAATGTTCTTTCCCCTCATTAATACATATAGCGGGCCGACAAGGCCAAGAATCCTGAGGGAAACCAGTAGCCCAAGATCCACGTTCTTGTCCTTTAGCCAGGGAAGATAGAACGCACCCTGAATGGCGTAACCAAGAAGCGAAAGCAGGATAAATACACGCGGGTCCAGCCCGTGTTTTTTGGCAAGACGGGTTACTCGATTTACCCACTTCAATACATAATGCTTAAAGAACCCGTCTACCTTTACAGCGATTCCATTCATCATTTTCCTCTGGCGTGCTTTACATTGCTTAGAGTACCCCTTTTGCCCAGCCCTTGCAACTGCAAACGTCCACAAGAAGTGGCTCTTATTTCCCTCGTTCCCCTTTGAAGATGATCTTTCGGGGTTTTGTCGATAATTGGGATAAGCTGCAAACTGAACTCGTGCGCTAGGAAACACAAAATAATACCCTGTGCGCGCCAGATGCCTGTCAGGGAAGTGTCTTGGCGTTTATGTTATCATCTCTGCCCTATGTCGTACTTGTTGCAGTCGAGAGGAAGAACACCAGAGCCCTCCGTCCTTGCCGTATTGGAGTCTTTGCTTGTTGCTGGAATCTGGGCGTCTTCCTTTGTGGGAGTGAAATATGTCTTGGATTACACAGGCCCCTTCTCCGCTGGCGGCTTACGTTACTTCATAGCCTTTATAATGAGCGTTCCATTTCTTCTTAAGCGGTGGTCGAACCGGAACCGTCCAGGTTTGGGCCTGCGAAGCTCTGAACTAAAAAAGCTTTCTGCAATGGGGATCTTTCAGTACACCATCGGGAACGCGGCCTTGTTTTACGCGCTGAAGACAGTCTCATCAACCGGCGGATCGCTGGCGCTATCGCTTGTTCCAATCCCTGTCTTGATCATCAGCTCTCTGTTTCTGCACGAACGCGCGCGCGGGTTGCAACTAGTAGGTGTAGTAATAGCGATTGGTGGAAGCTTGCTGTTCTTCCTGCCGGGTTTTAAGCAGCAGGATCCAATGGCGCTCATCGCTTTGGGGATAACGGTGATTAGCTTCTCGGTATTCCCGGTTCTTTCTCGTAGTTTCGCCCGCGATGGTAGGCTAGATACTATTACCCTTACAAGCATTCCTTTAGGAATCGGTGGGGGCGCGTTATTTGTAGTTGCTCTAACTGTGGAAGGTTTTCCACATATGCCGCTTCACGGGTGGGCTGTAATCTTGGGGCTTGCTACTGTGAATACGTTTTTGGCTTATTTGTTGTATAACCATTCCATGCGCCGTCTAACAGCGGTTCAGGTAAATGTGATGCTCAATATTTCTCCTATTGGAACAGCACTCATTGCCTGGGGAACGCTAGGAGAAAGGATAAGCCCCTTACAGATGGTTGCTATGTTCATGATCATAGCAGGAGCATTTCTTGTACAGAAAAGGCCTCGTGTATCAGTTAAGTCGTTTGCGGGTGTGAAGCCCGAACACTAGCATATAGGCTGGCAGATAGAATGAAGACCAGCGAGCGTATTTCAGACAGATTAAGCAATCTTCCTACCTCTCCAGGCGTCTATCTGATGAAAGATGTCAACGGAGATGTAATCTACGTGGGCAAAGCGGTTGTGTTACGCAATCGCGTTCGGTCTTACTTTCATTATGCCAAGGGGCTAACGCGCAAGACACGACGTATGGTACAGGAAGTTTCTGATATAGAGGTGATACAAACCAAAACCGAGGCCGAGGCATTCATACTTGAAGAAAGCCTTATCAAGCGCTTTCAGCCCAGGTTTAACATACGTCTTCGCGATGACAAGCGCTATCCTTATCTAAAGATTACTAACGAGGCGTTCCCTCGTTTGATGATAGTGCGCAAGCGAAAGGACGATGGGGCTAGATATTTTGGCCCTTACACCAGCAGTAAGGCAATGCGTTCGACGATGAAGTTGGCGCAGAAGCTGTTTCCTATCCGTACGTGCACGCTACAACTTCCTCTGCAGAAGCGTCGCCGACCATGCCTTGACTATCATATTGGTCGTTGCCTTGCCCCGTGCGCGGATCTGGTTAGCAAGGAGGAATACAAGGGGATTGTTGATCGCGCGGCGATGCTATTGGAGGGAAGGGTTGAGGGGTTAGCCAGGCGGATGCGAGAGCAGATGGATCAGGCTGCAAAAGATGAGAACTTCGAGCAAGCAGCGCGACTTCGCGATCAGCTGGTTGGGGTTATGCACGCCCTAGAACGGCAGTCGGTTAGTATGTCGCGGGTGGTGGATATTGACGCGATTGGACTTGCCATTGAAGGTGAGCATGCTTGCGGGGAGGTTTTTCGAGTCCGCGACGGGCGCCTTAGTGGAAGGGAGTCTTTTCATCTACGCTCCCCGGATGACGCGGTGATAGGTGAAGTGCTTTCAGGTTTCCTTGCCCAGTATTACACGGTTGCAACGGTTATTCCGCAACAGGTACTTCTGCCTGTTGAGGTTGATGATGCTGACGAATTGGCTGAGTGGCTAACCTCACTTCGAGGTGCAAGGGTATACGTCAGGGTTCCGCAGCGTGGCGAGAAGAAGCGATTGGTAGAGATGGCAAAAGAAAATGCGCGCTATTCCCTCAACCGTGAGCGTAAGTCAGCTACGGTGCGAGAGAAGTCCAATCAGGCTTTAACAGAATTGGCCGCGGATCTCTCGCTATCTTGTTTTCCTGAAAGGATAGAAGCCTATGATATCTCCAATATTCAGGGAACGGAGGCTACCGGATCGATGGTTGTATTCGAAAATGGGCGTCCGCGCCGGGATGCGTACCGCAGGTTCAAGGTGCGCTTGGAAGAGGGGCCTAACGATTACGCTATGATGGCCGAGGTTTTAAGGCGTCGTTTCCGACGTGGGCTTGAGGAGTTGAATGACCCAGCCATTACTGAGGGGAAGTTCTCTCGGCTACCTGACTTGTTGCTTATAGACGGAGGCAAAGGGCAGCTTAACGTAGCTACAAAAGTTCTTTCCGAGCTGGAGCTAGATGAGATTGAAGCTATTGGACTAGCAAAAAAGCACGAAGAGGTTTTTCGCCCCGGGAAGTTGGATCCTTATTGTCTTGAGCCAAATAGCAACGGGTTACTGCTGTTGAGGCAAATCCGGGACGAGGCTCATCGGTTTGCCATAACCTATCATCGTAAATTGCGAACCCGTCGAACTCTGAGCTCAGTTTTGGATCAGATACACGGTATTGGACCGAAGCGGAAGGCTGCCCTTATAAGTCATTTTGGATCATTGGAGAAAATTTCGCAGGCAAGCGCAGAGGCGATATCTTCTGTTGCTAATATTCCAAGCAGGCTTGCTGAGCAAGTCGTGGAATACTTGCGCTCAAATAGATAACACAATTAACCATTGAGCAAGGTAATAGGTGGCAAGGATCAAGGATTGGGCATTAGTACATCGTTTGATGATAAAGTTACAGGCCCACAAAGAGTCGGATATCAAGAATAGCATTGCGCCAGATAGAGCAAGCACCGCGCTTGTATCTCCGGCTTGTACCATTCTTTCTACGGCCCTCCAGGCCATAGCCAGGATAGCTATCTCGTAAACCAGGGCTGGAAACCTGATTTTTCCTGCTTTTGGGAAGATAATCCAAGCGATTACTGCACCGTATAGCAGTATGGGAAACAGAGGCCAGAAGCTGGTCATCATATTCATTCCCCATGAAAAAGAAACAATGTAGGCAATATGAGCTACGAGGAATGCGCTCATACCGATGATGATCTGCTTTTTTGGTAGCATCAACGCCACGTCGCCTACCAGGGAGAAGATTATGCCGGCAATGATGCCTCCTGAATACACCGGGTTGATTCCTCTAGCCCGCAGAATAGCCATCAGTAGCAAAACGATAATTGTGAGTGGCTTAAACACATACGTGTAGCTACGCTTTTCTTTCCAGCTAGCGTATATATGCGCTGCTCCGAAACCTAATGCCAATAGAGAAATCAAAATCATCTGCGGGGTCGCGTCTTCATTTTTGGTGTTTCCTGGCTTCTGCAACTTTCTTTGCGATGATGCTTATCGTAGACCAACAAAGCTCCAGGTGGCTTCCTACTTCCTTTAGCGTGTATTCATGGATCCTGATTGCTTCGTAGATGCGATCATTCCTAGTAGCCTTATCAGTCACACCCTGGAAGATCTGCTCAAGCGAAGGACGCATGGCTAATCTTTGATCTTGTGGAAAGTCTGTATTTGCGCTGTGTTTGGAGAAGAGGGGACGAATCTGCCCAACAAATCTATCAGAACCCAGAATGTTTCCTGGTTTCAGTCTGTCCCAAATTGGCACGCCGTAACCCTCACTGACGAAACGCCGATATGCTTCTATGGCACTCGCTGGATTGGTGTCAAACTGCTCCAGAATCCACTGAACACAAAGAAATTCAGGGACCTTACACTGCCCGGCTGTGGCGTTATAACTGCTCCACTTCCACTGTTCGGGTCTTTTGACCATTTTTGCACGTACCGGATTTAGCACGACGTAACGAGCAAGCTCGAGCAGATGGGTCTCTTTCTCCACAAGAATTGATTTGAAGCGGCCTTGAAAAAGATGGCCTACTCGATGGTTGTAACGATTTACGTTCTGAGTGAATACACCGTTTAGCTGATGCATAGCCTTTGAGAGGTTGGCCTTGGGTGTCTCAACCAAGAGGTGAAAGTGGTTGGTCATCAGGCAGTACGCATGACATCGCCAGCTGTAGCGCTCAATGACTTTGCCAAGGATATCAAGGAACGCGCCTCGATCGCGGTCTGAGAAGAATATACTATTGCGCTCGTTACCCCTACTTGTAACGTGGTAGAGCGCTCCCTCAAATTCGACCCTGAGTTGTCTTGCCATGCCTCATTATATGGTATTTGATACTAAAAATGAAGACGCGACCCCACATGACTATCTGGACATGGAGTGTTTGCGGTAGTAAAATGCTTGGCATCGTGCAACTGGAATCTGTGGGAATCGAACGATATATAAGATGCGTTGGCTCTGAAGCAGTAGCAAATGTGTTTCGCGCCGCTCGTCCTTTGTATGGTCTCCGGATGCTGGAGATTAACTCCACTTTTCACGGTGGAGGAGTAGCGGGGATGCTGAACTCTTTAGTGCCCTTGTTCAATGACGTGGGGATAAATGCTGACTGGAATCTTCTCTATGGAGACCCGGCTCTTTATCAGGTCACCAAAAAGCTTCATAATGGCTTACAAGGCGAGCACGTATGCTTAACTGATAAGGATATGGAGAGATACCTTTCCATAAATGAAGCGTTTGCCCTGTACAGCCCATTATCTCACCATGATTTGGTTGTTGTCCATGACCCTCAACCGCTTCCCATGCTTCGCTACAGGCAGAAGGATGTGCCCTGGATCTGGCGCTGCCATATTGACCTGTCTACACCTGATGAGGTAGTCTGGCAGCGATTGAAGCCTTTCGTGCTGCGGTACGATACGGTTGTCGTATCGTCGGAGGCTTTTCGTAAGCCTGATCTGCCCGTGGATACTGCCATAATCCCTCCGGCCATCGACTCGCTTTCAGCGATCAATCAAGAGCTTAGTCAGGCAACGATAGATAAGCTATTAGAAAATTACGGCATTCCCCGAGATAAACCGCTGATTTTGCAGGTGTCGAGGTTCGATAAATGGAAGAACCCAATGGGAGTTCTGCACGTTTTCCTTAAGGTGCGCAAGGAGATCGACTGCCGGTTAGTGATGGTCGGCAATATGGCTAGCGATGATCCTGAGGGACCAGACATATACAACCAGATCTTTCTCAAAACTAAGGATATGGACGATGTGCACCTGATCACGGAGACCGATCCGCTGCTAGTAAACGCGCTGCAGCGTGAGGCGACCGTTGTCCTTCAGCTTTCGCTTCGTGAAGGATTTGGGTTAACTGTAGCCGAATCCCTGTGGAAGGAAACGCCGGTTGTAGCAACAAACGTTGGGGGAATCCAGCTGCAGGTAATTGATGGGCAGACAGGATATCTTGTAGAGCCAGGTGACTCCGCTACCGCGGCTGAACGAGTAATTAGCCTTATCAATGACGAAAACCTCAGGGCCGAGCTAGGGACTCGTGGGCGTGCACACGTGCAGGAGAATTTCCTGATGCCAAGGCTGTTGCTTAACTGGCTCAAGCTTATAAACCGAGTGGTAAAAAACTAGTACGCCAGCTCGTTTTCTAAGGAATTGCAATGACTGAATTGAGACAGGGGCCAATTGGTGACCGCTGGGTGATAGTTGCTCCAATGCGGGGAAGGCGGCCATCTGATCTTGTAACCGTAGGGAAGGAATCAACCGAGCTGTCCTCAGACGACTGTCCCTTTTGCCCAGGTAATGAGGATAAAACACCGCCGGAGATCTACCGCGTGTCTAACCCTGATGGATCGTGGCAAGTTCGTGTGGTGCCTAATAAATTTCCCGCTTTAAGCAATGACTATCGTGGCCTCGAACAGGCAGATGCTGGTGGTTTTTACCAACGCATGAACGGCCTGGGGACCCACGAAGTGATCATAGAAAACCCAGATCATGAAAAAGGGATACCAGACCTTCCGCTCAAGAGCGTAGAGACGCTTATTGACACCTTTGCCGTACGATTGCAGAAGCTAAAGCAGGATGATCGATACCGTTACATCCTCCTGTTTGAAAACCATGGCAAAGCTGCGGGAGCGTCACTTAGCCATCCCCACGCCCAGATAATTGGTATCCCGATTGTGCCCCAAGCAGTAATGAGCGAGTTGCGGCAGGCGCACTCTTACTACGAGGATAAGAAGAATTGCCTGTTCTGCGATCTGCTTAAAAACGAGCTTCGCTCTAGAGAACGTCTTATCGAAGAGACGGATGAGTACGTTGTGTTTGCTCCATACGCCTCCTGTTTCCCTTTTGAGATAACAATAATGCCAAAAGAACATGTGCACGATTTCACAGAAATCTCCCAGGGGCAGCGTAGAGAGTTTGCCGTGATTCTTAAGCGAACACTTCATCGCCTCAAAGAAGTTCTGAACGACCCACCTTACAATCTGATGATGAAGAGCGCCCCCAACGCATCTGAAGGCTCCGGGAACCAGGATTGCTTTTCAGCAATGCAGGATAGCTACCACTGGCGAGTTGAAATCGTTCCTCGTATTACTGTGATGGCTGGCCTTGAGCTTGCAACAGGTCTTTACGTCAATCCAGTACCGCCAGAGGAAGCAGCGAGATACTTGAAAGAAGCAGGAAACTAAGAACCGACTTGCTTACGGTACATCAGAAAATGAGACTGTTCCACTTTGGTTTCAAGCTGGAGGAAGGCTTCTTTTATAAGGTCTAAGTGACAGTCTAACACGGATGATAGCAGCAAGGGTCCGGTGTATTTGGCCCGTGGTTTGGCATGAGCTTTCCCAGGGACGGTCTCCAAAGAGTACGTTTTAGAAACAGCGGTATGTGCGGATTTAAAGAGGCTTTTAGCTTCGTCTTTCTTTGGGACTTGACATGTGTTGGGTGATTTGCTATAGTGGTAAACGTTTTCGTAAACGTTTTGGTAAACGGTTACGATTCCTGGAGACAAACTGCGAGGAGGTGAGGTTTATAAGGTAGTATGTTGGGAAAATTGCTCGGAAAGTCTAAATGTATACGGAGGTAAATGGGTATGAATTTAAAGAAAGTGCTAATCACATTGATGACGTTGGTAATGGTTATTGGGCTAGGAGCAATTGCAGTTGACGATGAATTTCCCGTACCGAACAAGCTTTCGGATAATCCTGTTATAGCTTTAGTAGGGCACTCGCTGTCATCCGAATCTGTTCAGCGCGATGTAAAGCAGTTCGAGATTGAATGCGAGCACCGAGGATGGACTGCTCGCGTTGAGATGGCTGGTGGGGAGCTTGGACCTCAGCACGATGTGATGGAAACATTGATTAACGCTGGTGTGGACGCGATAGTCCTTATGTACGTGCATGTTCAAGGGCTGCAGGACGTGATCGCTCAGGCCCGAGAGCAAGGAATTGGCGTCTACTGTCTCGATACTGAGACCATGCCAGGAATCATCACTAACGTTACAATGCCAAATGGTGTTGCTGGTGCTGAAGTTGCTTACTATGGCCTGAATCGCTTGGGTAGCAATGGGGGCGGTGTTGTATATCTTAGCTGTAAGTGGCACATCGTTCGCCGGCGTGCCTATGCTGCTCAGCCGATCATCGATGATTTCCCGAACATGGAGTCGCTGGCAACAGAATGGGTTTCTCAGGCCGATTATTCTGGAGATTCCTATAATTTCACGAATAACTGGCTTACCCGTTTCGGCGATGACATTGATTGGGTATTTGGCGGTTGGGATACGCTAGGAATGTTCGCTTCCAAGGCCATTCTGGATAGAGGGTATACGGCTGATGATATGTTCTGCACTGGCGTTGACGGCGGAGCAGAAGCGTTCCGCCTTATCCGTGACCCGAATGATCCCTTTGTTGCTAGCTATGCACAACCATTTGAGCTTTATACGCATACTGTAATGGAGGTTATCCAACAGATTCAGGGTGAGGGTATTGCTCCTTACACCGCTGAGTCTATGGTCCCTGCAGCGAAAGCAATCTATTGCCCGGGAGCCTTGGTAACGGAAGAGAATTGCCCACCAAGTGGAGCTCCGGTACATAGTTTGTTCAACTACTACGATCCAAACGCTGGAGAGGATGCTTGGTATAATTGGGGTGAGCCCTACACGATTTAGTGTAGGTTATCAAATTTGGCGCCACAGTGGTTTGTTGGTAAGAGATCTGCAGAAATCACTGTGGCGCTTCTAGCGATGGTGTAACGATCTATGAAGGAAGAATTTGTCCTGGAAACAAGGCATCTGGTAAAGACCTTTCCTGGAGTCGTGGCTGTAAATGATGTTGACTTTGAGGTAAGGCCCGGTGAAGTGCACGCCTTGCTGGGAGAAAATGGGGCAGGGAAGAGCACTTTTTGTAAGGTTCTTTCTGGGGTTCACCAAGCTACCTCTGGTGAGGTGTTCCTCAAAGGGAAAGAGGCGAACTTTCACTCTCCCCATGATGCTCTGGTTTCAGGTTTAAGCATGGTTTACCAGGAAAGGAACCTGATTCCCTTTTTGACTGCTGCGCAGAACATCTGCCTTGGAACTGAAGGTAGACGCTTTGGAGTCATGTTAGATAAAAAGGCAGTGAGAGAAGCTGCCACGGAGATTAGGGACCGCTTCGGGGCTCGCATAAACCTAGATACACAGGTTCGCTTCCTGAGCCCTTCCGATCAGCAGGTGGTCGAGATCCTAAGGGCTTTATTGCATAACCCGAGCGTGTTGCTATTAGATGAGCCAACTTCAAGCCTTACCCAAGAAAGCGTGGACATGCTCTACGAGATTATTCACCGCGTAGTGAGGCAGGGTGTAGGCGTAATATTCATTTCTCATAAATTAGAAGAAGTTTTCAAGATTGCTGACCGGGTGACCATATTCCGCGACGGCGAAAAAGTATTAACAAAGCCCGCCAGTGAGCTTGATAGAAATTCTTGCATCCGATACATGACCAATCGTGACATAGATCAGTTATACCCATCTGTAAGCTCTTTGCCTAACATGGAGCCACTGCTTGAGGTACATAATCTGTCAGATGGGCATAAAGTACATGATGTTTCCTTCAACGTGGCTGCCGGTGAGATTGTAGGTTTCTACGGTCTTGTTGGAGCGGGACGGACTGAATTGGCCAACTTGATCTATGGTATCAGCCCTGTTACCGCGGGAAAAGTGATGCTTGAGGGAAAAGAGATCAATATTGGCAGTCCAGAAGATGCGCTGAAGCAGGGGATTTTCTTGGTTCCAGAAAACCGTGCCCAGCATGGGCTGTTTGATAACTTCCGATTGAAGGAGAATTTGTCGATTGCTGTAATAGACAGATTACGAAATGTTATGGGATTGATAAATCATAAGAAGGAAACAGAAGTAGCCAAGCAAATAGCTGATAATAGGGATCTCAGCTTGGTGTACACGGATATCGAACAGGAAATTGACAGTCTTAGTGGCGGAAACAAACAGAAGATCCTAATAGCCCGTTGGTTGGCACGCCGAGATGGAGCCAGGGTTATCATCCTAGATGAACCTACTCAGGGAATTGATATTGGGGTTAAGCATGAGATCTATAAGCTGTTGCGCAATCTGGCGGAGCAGTATCACTTAGCAGTCATTTTTATATCCTCGGAATTATTGGAAGTTTTAGGGATGTCAAATCGTCTATATGTGTTTAAGCAAGGAACTATTGTGAAGGAATTTCTCAGGGAAGAATCGCCGGACCAAGAGGAAGTCCTGAGGCACGCCTTCTAGGCAACTTGGAGGGGTTATGAACGATATTAAGAAGGAACGTCTTCCAGTACGCAAAGGCATGACTTGGCGTGGTTTCATCGTTAAGTACGGTCTGCTAGTTGCTGCTATTCTCACCTGGATTATCTTTGCCGTATTGGAGAACCGCTTCTATACCGCTATCAATATATTCACCATCATTCGCCAAGCGAGCATAATCGGGATCTTAGGACTGGGTTTAGGCTGCATAGTCATAAATGGTGACTTTGACATGTCCTTTGCTGCAACCACATCATTGGTGGGTGTAATTGCAATCACAATGATGATGAACGAAATGAATCCAATTTTGATCTTTGTGGTGGGTATCGGAATTGGGTTAGCAGTAGGATTTGTGAACTCGTTGCTGGTAGTGCGGGCTCGCATTCCTGCTTTTATCGCGACCATGGGAATGATGATCTTTTTACAGGGAGTCTCCAAGTACATATCAGGCGGGGCTGAGATATACCCGCGTTACTTCCCAACGTTTTACAAGTTGTTCGGAAGCAGTTACACGTTCGGGGTTATTCCTAATGCAGTGTTTACTTTTGTTATCCTCGGAGTAATTGTATATTTCTTTCTTGATTACTCTAGGCGAGGCCGTTACATGTATGCTAGCGGAGGTAACCCAGATGCTGCAAGCCATGTAGGAATAAATGTCAAGTACAACCGTACGTTGGCTTTCCTGATTGGCGGGGGTCTCTCGGGCATAGCAGGACTGTTGTTGATTTCAACGCTTCGTGCAGCAAATCCAACCATTGGCGAAGGGTATCTTTTTCCTACCGTTATAACCGTTTTCCTTGGCTCCTTGTTCCTAAAGGGAGGCGTGGTCAACGTTCTGGGGATTATTCTTGCCGCGCTTTTCATGGCCAGCCTGGCCAACGGTTTTACCATGATTGGGCTTCCGTTCTACGCAAAAGACATCGCCCAGGGCTTGATACTGGTTATTGCCCTGTTGGCTATTTGTTTGCTGGGTCAGAAAGCCATGCGCAATATCACCATTTGAGAAATTTAAAAGTCCTAAAAGGAGGACACAATGATTAAGGTGCTGTATACAGGCGATGAGGTGATCTTGGTCACCACGTATCTGAAGGGAATGAATGCTTGGACTGATGGCGTTGTTCACGGGGAAGCGGATCACGCCCTTAAAGCGCTCAGGAGTGATCCAGAAGTTGAGGTGGATTACATTCCGACACATAGTGTACAACGGGATTTTCCATATGACTTCAGCAAGTATGACGTTGTGATCGTAAGCGATGTAGGCACAGACACGATCATCATGTATGAGGACCGTTTCCTGAATTGCCCTATGGGGAAGAACCGCCTAGGCGCACTTAAAGAGTTTGTTAGGGCTGGCGGGGGAATTGCTGGGATTGGAGGATGGATGTCGTTTGGAGGCATGTACGGCCAGGCTAAGTGGCACAAGACCCCCTTGGAAGAGGTGTTGCCTGTTACGTGTCACCCATGGGATGACCGGGTCGAGCTCTCTGAAGGTATGACCCCGAGAATCCTGAAACCCGATCACCCCATTGTGAAAGGTGTAGATTGGGCAAACGCGCCAGTTCTCTTCTCTGGCTACAACGAAGTGGTGAAAAAGCCAGAAGGTGAACTAATAGCTGAATATAACGGTGATCCTATAATGGTTACTGGCAAGTTTGATAAGGGCAGGACTTTCGCTTTAGCAACTGATTATGCCCCACACTGGGGACGGGGTTTGGTTGATTGGAAGGAAGGTTACGAGAAGTTCCTCATAAATATGGTTAAGTGGTTAGCGAAGAAGGACGCATAACCTTATCACCCTCCCTGCTAGCCTTGCCTAAAGCAGGGAGGGTACAATCAAAACCTGTTATTATTTAATTGGAGGGAATTATTATGAAGAAGCTGATAAACGCTCCGGAAAACGTTGTAGATGAGATGATTGAAGGTATACTTCAAGCATATCCGTATCATCTCAAAGCCGCTAGTCAAGCTGATAGAGGTATCCGGGGGCTTGTTGTAGCTGATGCGCCGATAAAGGGAAAGGTAGGTATTGCTACGGGAGGCGGTTCTGGACATATACCGCTATTCCTTGGATACCTCGGGAAGGGCCTGGCGGATGGGGTTGCTGTTGGTGATGTGTTCTCATCGCCTTCTGCCGAAGAAATGCTCGCGGTAACTAAGGCAATCGATGGGGGAGCCGGAGTTCTCTACCTGTACGGCAACTACGGTGGAGATGTGATGAACTTTGACATGGCTGCAGAGATGGCCGACGACGAGGGCATTCGTGTTCTTACTTCCTTGGGCGCTGACGATGTAGCGTCAGCTCCTGCGGATCAGAAGGAGACTCGACGGGGTATTGCCGGAATATTCTACGCATACAAGCTGGCCGGAGCAAAGGCTGCTCAGATGGCCGATTTGGATGAGGTCAAACGCGTCGCGGATAAAGCTGGAGCCAATACTAGGACGATGGGGGTGGCTCTTTCTCCTTGCACAATACCAGCTGTTGGGGAGCCTACGTTTTCTCTTGAGGAAGACCAGATGGAGATCGGTATGGGAATTCACGGAGAGCAAGGCATTGAAAGAGGTAAGTTAAAGTCAGCGGATGAAGTTGTCGATGTGATGCTGACCCGAGTGCTGGATGATCTCCCATTCAAGTCTTCTGATGAGGTATCGGTTCTAGTTAATGGACTGGGGGCGACTGCCCCCTCCGAGCTGTTCATCCTGTATCGAAAGGTTCATGAATTATTAAAGCGACGAGGAGTTAGAGTACATAAGCCCTTCATTGGGGAATACGCCACATCGATGGAGATGAAGGGCGCATCCATCAGCCTAATCAGGCTGGACGAAGAATTGAAGTCTTTGCTCGATGCTCCCTGTCACTCGCCATTTCTATTGCAGCAGCTGCAGCAAGCATAGGAGTATTTAGCTATAGATAGACAAGACTAATAGTAAGAGCTAGATACTGCCGATTTATTATGGGGGTGAAAAATGACTGAGGATAAGATCCTCACTAAGCAGCAGTTACTAGAAGCGATTCCACGAGTTGCTGCTGGAATGAAGGCAAAAGCCGATGAGTTGAGGCGCCTTGATGCTGCATGTGGTGATGGCGATCTAGGTGTTACGGTCACAAAGGGAACTCAGGCTATTGAAGGAAAGCTCGCGGAATTACAGGCGATGCCCCTAGATAAAATCTTCCAGACTATCGGTATGACCTTTAATAACGCGGCTGCATCGACTTTTGGAGTGCTTTTCGCAAGCGCGTTTAGAAGCGTTGGCAAGGTGCTTGTCGATAAAGAAAGTATCTGTGCCGCCGATTTGTGCGCCATGCTGCAGGCGGCCGTGGAAGGGATCACTAAACGTGGAAAGGCAAAACTAGGAGACAAAACCATGTTAGATGCATTGGTTCCAGCCAGTAAGGCAGCCTGTGAAGCTGGAAAGGAGAATGCCTCTCTTTGTAAGGTGCTTAATGAGGCTGTTGGGGCTGCAAAGCTCGGTGCGCAAAAGACAAAGGGAATGATACCCAAGATTGGCCGTGCCCGATGGCTGGGTGAAAAGACTAAGGATGTCCAAGATGGCGGTGCGACCTTCGTTTATATGTTTCTCTCGGAGTGCTTGGGCAGTGATTAGAAGCCAGGCCCCAATAAGAGGCGGTACTTTGCATGAAGATATTTATTGACACAGCTGACCTAGACGAAATCAAGGAGGCTTGTTCCTGGGGTATTGTAGATGGCGGAACAACCAACCCCTCATTGATAAGAAAGGCGGTCGAAAAGAGAAAGGACGATGGCATTGATATGGCGCGTTACATCGAGGAGATTTGTGCCAGCATTCAAGGGCCATTGAGCCTGGAGGTGATAAGCCTATCGGCTGACCAGATGATAAAGGAAGCCAAGCTCCTGTATGAGCGCTTCAACCCGATCAATGGGAACGTGGTCATCAAGATCCCCATTAATACCCATGCTGATGATAGCAACGGCGGTCACTATGAGGGCTTAAAGGCGATCAGGGCTTTGGCAGGGTTATCGATTCCAACTAACGTTACCCTGGTGATGACTCCAGAACAGGCTCTGTTGGCAGCGAAAGCTGGCGCGGACTACGTAAGCCCGTTTTTGGGGCGAGTGGACGATTACGTCAAGGCTTATGCAGATTTGGGCAAGCCTTCGGAGAATTTGCAACTGGGGACCGATTTAGTAAGAAGTATACGGAGGATCTTCAGTAATTATCAGTTTAGTACCAAGATCATTGCGGCGAGCATAAGGAACGTTCAGCATGTTCGTGAGTCTGCGGAAGCCGGCGCCGAGATCGCAACCATTCCGTTTTCAGTACTAAATGATATGATGCAGCATGCCAAGACTAAAGAAGGCGTTATTCGGTTTGCAAAAGATGTGGTGCCTGAGTATAAAGACCTGTTTGAAAAGGTATAATCTTACAGATAACGAAGGCTAAGCGGTGAAAGATATGGGCTTGGCCTAATTTGGGCTGAAAGGAGGATTGATATGTCCGCAGACGGCAACTTTGAACGTAGATGCATTGACACTATTCGCTTTATGTCTGTTGATGCTATCGAGAACGCGAAATCTGGCCATCCAGGAATGCCCATGGGGGCAGCAGGGATGGCCTATGTTCTGTGGACAGGTTACCTCAAACACAATCCCACTGATCCAGAATGGATAGATAGAGATCGCTTTATTCTGTCTGCTGGTCATGCATCATCGCTTCTTTATGTTATGTTCCATTTGTCTGGTTACGACCTTCCTCTAACTGAGATCAAGGCGTTTCGTAAGTGGGGCAGCAAGACGCCGGGTCATCCGGAGAGCACTGTTACGCCGGGGGTTGAGGTAACGACAGGCCCTTTGGGGCAGGGCATAGCAACCGCAGTGGGAGAGGCCATTGCAGAAGCGCATCTGGCTGCATGTTATAACCGGCCTGGATATGAAATGATAGATCATTACACATATGCGTTGGTTAGCGATGGCGATCTTATGGAGGGAGTATCTGCTGAAGCTTGCGCTATTGCAGGACATCTGGCATTAGGAAAACTGATCGTCCTCTACGACGCAAATAACGTGTCCCTGGCTGGGAGTACAAGTCTTTGTTTCACTGAGGATATTGGAAAGCGATTCGAGGCGCAGGGTTGGCATATTGAATTTGTCGATAATGGTCAGTCGATAGACGTTTTAGGCAAGGCTCTTGATGCTGCAAAGTCTGAGACAGGAAGGCCGTCTTTAATAGTCGTAAATACAGTTATTGGTGACGGCGCGCCAAGCAAGGAAGGAAGCTACAACGTTCACGGCTCGCCGCTTGGTACAGAAGAGCTGATTGCTGCTAAACAGAAGGCAAATTGGCCTGTTGAGCCAATGTTCCACGTTCCGCAAGATGTTCTGGATTTCTTTCGCAAGGCCATTGATCGGGGCAGGAAATGGCAGGCGCGATGGCAAGAACTGCTTAGTGGGTATGCTGCGGAATACCCTGATCTATGGGCAGAGCTTGACCGACGTATGACGGGCGAGTTACCTAGTAATTGGGATGAAAGCCTGCCCGAATTTCCACCAGACGAGGTTGGCCTGCCGACCCGTCGGGCATCTGAGGCAGTGTTGCAGACAATGGCGGCCAGTATTCCGGAGTTAGCTGGAGGGTCTGCTGACTTGAACCCGTGTACCTACACTTGGCTGAAGGGTTATGGCGATTTTCAATCGCCCTCCCGGAACCCAAATGGTATTCAGGGTACAGTGGGTGGAGTCTACGGATATGCAGGAAGGAATATCCATTACGGTGTGAGGGAGCATGCCATGGGGGCGATCGCCAATGGGATGGCCAGTCATGGTGGATTCTTACCGTATACAGCAACGTTTCTTACCTTCTCTGACTACATGAGAGCGCCTATTCGCATCGCTGCCTTGAGCAAGAGCAGGGTCGTCTTTGTGTTTACCCATGACAGCATTGCTGTGGGTGAAGACGGGCCTACGCATCAGCCGATAGAGCATCTCATGAACCTGCGAGCTATCCCTAATATGATTGTAATCCGCCCGGCTGATGCTAACGAGGTTCGCGTGGCGTGGAAGGTAGCCATCGCGAACGAGCAGGGTCCAACAGCGTTGATTTTTACAAGGCAGGCAGTGGCTACGCTTGACCGCAGTGATTGCTTTTCTGAGAAAGGTTTAGTAAAGGGCGGCTACGTGCTATGGGAGTCCTGTCAGCATACGCCTGAGTTGATTCTTATCGCCACTGGATCGGAGGTCCATCTGGCGCTCGAAGCAGGCAAAAAGCTATCTTGTGATGGAATAGCGGTTCGTGTTGTGTCGCTTCCAAGTTGGGAGCTTTTTGACCAGCAGTCAGCAGAATATCGTGAAAGTGTCTTGCCTGATAGAGTTAGGGCTCGTGTGGCGGTGGAAGCTGGAACAGCAACTGGGTGGGAGCATTACGTTGGTTTAGATGGGATCACTATAGGGATGGAAGGCTTTGGAGCTAGTGCGCCCGGGCCTGTTGTGTACCAACGCTTTGGTTTTACAAAAGAGAACGTTGTGACGAAAGCAAGGAAGCTGTTGGGAAAGCAGCATGGCAGAAAGATTACGCATAGTTGAAAACAAATGCCTACAATAAAGGATGTGGCCGAACTAGCAGGGGTTTCGATTGCAACGGTTTCTCACGTGATAAATGGGACTCGTTTCGTCAGTGACGAGCTCAAGAAGAGGGTACAAGATGCGATCGAAGAGCTTGGGTACTATCCCAATCCTTTAGGACAAGGATTTCGCACGGGCAAGAGCTTTACTATTGCAGTATTCTTGCCCGATCCTAGGAATGCATTCTTTCAGGTGCTTGCCCAAGGAATTGAAGAGCAGGCACAGAGGAACCATTACAGTATCTCTTATTGTAATACCCGCGAGGAGCCAAGCCAGGAGAAAATGTATGTGTCGTTGCTGAGTCGTCGAGCAGTGGATGGGTTCATTGTGGCTCCCACTTCGCGAGGAGATAAGAACCTGCAGCCGTTAGCGGACAAGAAAATTCCATTGGTTCTAATTGACCGTCGTATCGAAGGATTTCCTGTGGATCAGGTCTTCTCTGATAGCGAGCTTGGGGCTTACAAGGCCACTAAGCACCTGCTGGAGTTGGGACATCGACATATAGGAGTGCTGCTTGGAATACGGGAAATAGAGACCATAAAAGAAAGATTGAGCGGATATCGTATGGCTCTGGAAGAATACAGCGTGCCATTTGATGAGAATCTTGTAGTTGAGGGCTACTCTCAGATGGAGGAAGGGTTCGTTGCTGCTGATCAGCTGTTGGAAAACAAGAAGGTAACGGCCATCTTTGGCAGTAATAACCAGATGATGCTGGGGGCTCTGATGTCACTTAAGAAGAGAAGGTTGAGATGCCCAGAGGAAATCTCGTTAATTGGATTTGACGATCTAGACTGGACTGCCGTGATATCGCCTGCCCTATCGGTAGTTGACCAGAACCCTTATGAGATGGGGTATCAAGCTGCTGAGCTTCTGTTTCAGAGGCTCAGGGATAAGCAGGAGGAAATTGAACCCCAGATTATTGAGATCCCGACAAGAATGATTATTCGGGAATCAACTGATATACCTCATGTGAGGACATGATTTTGTGCGTATCTAGCACTATTGTATCTAAAACTACAGATCGAGGTACCGGGATAATCAACTGAACGTTAAGCACGCTTTTTTGAGACATGCTTTCTTTTTTTGACATACACTGGCCTAAGTGAGCAGCTCTTGTATTCTAGCTGCTGATTTTAGTGTAGGACAATGCTAGAATAAAGGTTGCCAATATTTGCTGTGGTTGCTAAAATGCGAAGCCGGGTTTGATTCTCTTCTTAAGGAGGCCTTGTGTCGCTAAGACTGCAACATAGTGCAGGATCACTTAGAAGGAGAGTTCTTGTTTGTTTGTTGCTGTTAGCTGCATTGGCCTCTATGTTTGTGCTGGAGAGAGTTATTTACCCTCCCCGCATGGAGTTGTTTCAGGATAGTCGCGAGATGATGGATACCTGGGTAACCGTGTCGGTTTATGACGTGGATTCAGATAAAGCAAAGAAGGCAATTGATTATGCGTTCCTGCGTATGAGACGGGTAGAGGATGTGGCATCAACTTTCGATTCGCAAGCTGAGGCCTACGTGTTGAATGAACAGGGAAGATTGGGCAATCCATCAAACGACTTGTGGAAGATTCTTGAAGCGGCGGTTGATGGATACTCCATAACTGATGGCACTTTTGATATAACAGTTGAGCCACTCCTTGATCTGTGGCGGTACAATCAAGAGGCTGGCGTTCAGTTCTGGGAGCTGGACCCAGCCACACAGCAGCAGGCTATTGCAGAGGTGATGCCTCTGATTGGCACTGATCGTATCAAGATGATCAGTTCGCCTGAAAGATCCATTGTGTTGGAGCCGGGAATGAAGATCACCCTTGGGGGAATTGCTAAGGGATATGCAGTTGATCGAGGTTTAGAAGTGCTGCGCGAGCAAGGCATAGTGCATGCATTGATCGACGCTGGTGGTGACATAGGTGCGTTTGGGGGAAAGCCAAATGGTGAAAAATGGCAGCTTGCTCTTCGAAACCCTGTGCAGGAGTCATCTTATATCCTAACATTTGCGATAACGGAGGGTGCCATTGCTACCTCGGGAAACTACGAGCGTTTCTTTGATCCTACAGCGGAAGTAGGGCATATCATGGATCCTCACACTGGATACTCATCACGTGCCTCATCGAGTGCGAGTGTGATAGCACCTACCTGTACCCAGGCAGACGCTCTTGCTACAGCAGCCTTTATCCTTGGGCCAGAGGCGGGGATAGAACTGGCGAACTCGATTGAGGGCGTGGAGGTTTTGATAATAGGTTATGAAGATCCACAAAGGTTATTCATGTCGGATGGAGTAGGCACATACATCGAGCGGGAGAATGATGGTCAATGAATAAAAGCGTTCTAGTGGCTCTGGGCTTGAGGCGGCCAGCTGGAGTGCATCCTCCTTCTAAGAAGCTGGGAGCGGAAGCGCCGATTGAGAGTGCTCCTTTGCCAACAATGGTCACGCTGCCTTTACAGCAGCATATAGGCGCCCCTGCAAAGGCATTGGTCAAGAAAGGGGATGAAGTTAAGGTTGGACAAGTAATTGGTGAGGCGGGAGGATTTGTATCAGCTTCGGTGCATTCTACCATTTCAGGAACCGTCAAGCGATTGTTGACGGTCTCTAGCTCCATTACCGGCAAAGCGGTGCCGGGGGTTGTGATTGAATCGGACGGAAAAGATGAGTGGATAGATATGTCGCCTGCCGACCCGGAAGGGCTCTCACCATCGGGGATAGTTGATCGAATTAAGAACGCAGGGGTTGTTGGGATGGGAGGGGCAACCTTCCCGACACACGTGAAGCTCTCTCCTCCTGCGGAAAAACCCATCCGCGTTGTGATAGTCAACGGAGCAGAATGTGAACCGTACATTACGGCGGACGATCGTTTGATGATTGAGGACACAGGCCGGGTTCTGAGCGGTTTGAAGATAGTTATGAAAGCACTCTCGGTAAAACAGGCCTTTGTAGCTATTGAGGGTAATAAACCCCAGGCAATAGCTGCGATGCGCGATCATATCTCCAAAGGTGAATTTACCGGCCAGGTAAGTGTGAAGGTTGTACCGCAACGATATCCCATGGGGGCAGAGAAAACATTGATCAACAAGATACTAGGGGTCGAGGTTCCTGAAGGAGGGCTTCCCATGGATGTGGGAGCGCTCGTTCACAATGTTGCCACTTTGGCAGCGATCCACGATGCCGTAGTACTTGGGAAGCCACTTGTGGAAAGAGTCGTTTCCGTCACAGGGCTAGTGAGAAATCCCAAGAATATCTTGGCGCGGTTCGGCACACCCGCTTCTACATTGATTGAGCTATGCGGAGGCAGCGATCAAAGCGCTAATGAAGTAATCTTTGGTGGACCGATGATGGGTATTGCGCAAGTGTCATGTTCTGCTGAGATAATAAAGGGCACAAACTGTATTCTAGTTGACAAAGTAGATATTAGAAAAGAGTATGATTGTATCCGTTGCGGGCGCTGTATAGAAGCGTGTCCGATGGGACTGATGCCACTGCAGTTTGCTAATCTGGTGAAACACGAAGACTATGAAGCATTAAATGACTTCCATATCAACAACTGCTTTGAATGTGGGGCATGTGCATATTCTTGTCCATCTAATATACCGCTGGTGTCCTACATTAAGGTGGGAAAGGCTGAGCTGCGAAAGCTGGGGGTTAAGTGATGAACGACAATAACCTTTTTGTCTCTTCATCGCCACACATACATGGAGGCAACTCAATCAAGAAAGATATGTACCTGGTTATTGTTGCTCTTCTTTTTCCTATTGTAGGGGCTGTTTACTTTTTCGGGCTCTACGTAGCGCTTATGTTTGGGGTCGCTATCATATCTGCGGTCCTCACAGAGTATGTAGCCAAGATGATGCGCAGGAGGCCATTCAGGCTAGATGGAAGCGCCATTTTGACAGCAATCCTTTTCGTCTTGGTGATGCCTCCGCGGTCTCCTTTGTGGATCGTTGCTGTTGGCTCTGTGTTCAGCATAGCTGTGGCCAAGGAGATGTTTGGTGGTCTGGGACAGAACGTGTTTAATCCGGCCCTAGCTGGGCGAGCGTTTGTTAGCGTGTCATTTGCGGGTGTTCTTGGCCGCTGGATTGCTCCTGTAAATTCTATGCTTTCCGACGGCGTGGCTACCGCAACCCCGCTAAGCGAGGGCTTCAGCTATACACTGAGCAAACCTGAGATGTACAAGGCTTTGTTTCTTGGAAACGTTGGAGGAAGCGCTGGGGAGACATCGGCTCTGCTCGTATTGATCGGTGGTTTGATCCTGATAGCTTTTCGCTTGATCAAATGGCAAGTGCCGGTTTTGTACATCGGAACAGTGGCCTTGTTAAGCTGGATATTTGGAAGGGACCCGCTATTTCAGATTCTGGCTGGAGGCTTGTTCCTGGGGGCATTCTTCATGGCGACTGATTATGTGACAACTCCGCTCACCACGAAGGGAAAAGTAGTTTTCGCCATTGGGGCAGGGGTTCTTGTAGTCCTGATAAGGTTTTTCGGAACAATGCCCGAGGGGGTTGCCTATTCGATACTGCTAATGAATGCATTTACCCCACTGATAGATCGCTATGCGCGTCCAAAGGTCTTCGGAGCGGTTAAGAAGGCTAAGGAGGAGAATGCATGAGCGGAGAGAAAGGTTTCTGGCCGGTCGTTTTCCTGACACTGGTTGTAATTGTAGCAATTGTAGCCCTCACCTTGACTGATGCGATCACGAAGGACAAGATAGCTTGTGCGAAACAGGATGAAGTACAACAGATGCTCTGTGCTTTGTTTCCAAACATGCAGTCATTCAGTTACGATCAAGGTAGAAGGATGTACACAGTTCTGGCTGGCGGTGAAGCGATTGGACTAGCTTTCATAGCTGAAGGAAAAGGCTATGGCGGGACGATCGATATCCTAGTAGGGATCAAGCCAGACGAGGAGTCACTACAGGGTATAAGGATCATAACTCAGCAGGAGACCCCTGGGCTGGGTGCTAAGATCTCCAGCGCGGAGTTTCTAGATCAGTTTTCGGGGATCGCGTTGGAAGAGGTTGCCCTAACGCGTAACGGTGGCAAGATCGATGCCATAACTGGTGCGACAATTAGCTCCAGAGCTGTAGTCAACGCTGTAGAGGAAGCGATCATGAAAGGACTTGTAGATCAAAATAGGGAGGAAGAGTCATGAACTCCTTTGGTAAGAACTTCTTAAAAGGGATTGTGCGCTCCAATCCAACGTTTGTTCTCTTGCTCGGACTATGTCCGACATTGGCGGTTAGTACGTCTTTGGATAACGCAATTGGGATGACGGCAGCGTTTACGTTCGTCCTTCTTGCATCGAATATCATTGTCTCGCTTCTTCACAATTACGTTCCAAATAAGGTTAGGATTCCAGTATTCATAGTGATAATAGCTACTCTAGTGACTATAGTTGATTTGATGATGCAGGGATTCGTGCCCGCCCTCAGTGAGTCACTCGGAATTTATATACCCTTAATAGTGGTCAATTGCATCATTTTGGGACGGGCAGAGGCGTTTGCCAGCAGGAACGGCATGGTCAACTCAATCGGCGATGCATTGGGTATAGGAACAGGGTTTGGGGTAGCGATACTGCTCATATCGTTTATCCGGCAATTACTGGGAACTGGAATGATTGGAGTATTCGGATATAGTCTGTTTAGTATACCAGGGCTGAGCAGGAGCCCGATATCTATACTTATGCTCCCCATGGGGGCGTTTCTTGTAATAGGGCTACTGCTCGCCCTGTTTAGATGGATAGGGGTGAGCAGTAGTGAATAATTTATTTGTTATCTTCTTTAGCATGGCTCTAGTGAACAATATGATTTTGGCCAAGTTCCTGGGCCTGTGCCCGTTCTTTGGCGTTTCTAGGAAGACAAGTAGTGCGGTCAGCATGGGGATCGCGGTGTTGCTAGTGATGCTTGTTGCTACTGCGGTGACTTGGCCTATCTACAATTACATCCTTATCCCTTATGGGGTAGAAGTGATGAAGACAGTCATATTCATACTGGTTATCGCTTCACTGGTGCAAATAATCGAGATGACCATCAAGCGAACGAACCTTACCCTGTACAATGCGCTTGGAATCTACTTGCCGTTGATAACCACGAATTGTGCTGTTCTTGGTATCACCTTTATCAATGTAGACCAAGCTTACACGTTCTTGCAGTCCCTGTTCGCCGCGCTTGGCGCGGGGTCTGGGTTCCTGCTGGTATTGCTGATTATGTCCGGAATCCGAGAGCGGCTAGATCTTGCAGATACCCCGAAAGCCTTCAAAGGAACCCCGATTGCGTTCATTACAGCAATGTTTCTGGGGTTGGCATTTCTTGCCTTTCAAGGGATGGTCTAAATGAGTGCGGCGATGACTGTTGTAATACTTTCCTCGATTGGGTTTTTCTCCGGTTTGATGATCTTCGTGGCAAGCAGAGTACTGCCTGAAGAGGACGAGTCGCTGGCCAAGGCCGAGAGTATTAAGGAATTTTTGCCAGGAGCTGACTGTGCTGCATGCGGTTATCCGGGTTGCTTGGCCTATGCGCAGGCAGTTGCGCGGGATAAGCATTTGTTTGTGAATAGCCCATGTCCTACCCTGGCACAGGACAAAGAAGGGATGAAGAGACTGGAGGATTATCTTGGGCTGAAGGCACAAGCATCTATGGGGAAGAAGGCTGTTGTTCACTGCACAGGAGGATCACATCAAATTGCCAATTACTCAGGGGTGCTCACCTGCGCTGCTGCGACTCAAGTAGCCTCTGGATTCAACGAATGCCCCTATGCATGTGTCGGATTTGGCGATTGCGTGCGCGTATGTCCAACTGGCGCCATATCGATCGACCCAGACAAACATCTTGCAGTTGTTGATTGGCAAAGGTGCATCGGTTGTGGCCTGTGTGTGGACGCCTGTCCTCAAGGGATAATGGAACTTGTCGCGGCAGATACCCCTCAGTATCTGGCCTGCAATTATCAGGCTATGCGTGATATACCAGGGCGTAACCGCTGTCCCGATGGGTGTATCCACTGTCACATCTGCGAGAAAGTTGAAGCTGAAGGAGCTGTTACATGGGACGACAATAAGGATCTTCCCATATTTAGCGCTGTGCAAGTTGATACAGCAATAGAGAAATGTCCCCGTCATGTCATCCTGAAGACGGCCGCTCATGCGGATAGGAAAATAGAGGTAGAAGAAGCCTAGACGCGGATTGAGAAAAAATAACGGCTCCTCGCTGTTTACAGTGGGTAACAAAGATTGCAAATTATAACTGACACAAACCTTTCTCTCGCCCGCTCGAGACGCTGAGAGCGCTCAAGGAAAACCCCTTCTATCTTCTTTTTTCAAAACCCTACTGCTTTCCTCTGTCCCCTCCCACTATGCGCCTGCCTGTCCTTCGGACCTGTCTGCGTGCGTACACGCACAGGCAGGCGCAGACAAGTCCCTGCGCGAGTATGCTTTTGGTCTTTCTTACTGATCAAGCATCACTGTATTACGTCTCTTTTGAAAGCCACCCTTTTAGCACAAATACCTTCAACTACCCACTCGAAACAGCGGAGAACCGTTTTATTGAGTAATGATTGGGAACAGTTATTCATTCTTGGCGTCTACAGGGGAGAACAATTCAGCGAGGGCGATGGGTGAGGCGCTTCAGTGCCGGCGACGTTCATTACCGCACGATTGGACAGGCTTAGCCCCAGCGCTATTATATTTGAGCTCCTACGGATAGGAGCAAAGGAGGTGCGCATGCAAAGGGCGAAGGGGTTTTTGTTGTGCATCATGGTCGTTCTCTTTTTGTCTTCTTTTTGCTTTGCGGGCGATGGGGAGAGGCTTCTGTCTGATCTATCTGTATCTGCAAACGGTGTAGGGGTGTCGCTAAACCCCGCGTTTGGATCAGTGGTTCTTGATGCCAGAGGCCGAGCGGCATTCACCGCTGAGGTTGGAATTGACGTTGAGAACATCACGGTCACTCCCGCATTTACCTTGCCTGGCCTGACCGTTTCCGTTGGCAGTACCACTGTTAATCGCGATCATCCTTCGGTCACGCTCCCCGTGGCGCCCGGGGCGACCACGTGCTTTAACGTTGTTGTCACCCGGGCGGTGGGCGGAAGCGTGACCTATTCGATCTGCGTGACGCGTGTTGCCCTGGCAGGGCTCTCCCTCAGCGTGAACGGGTCGCCGATTCCAATTGCATTTGCCCCGCAGACGGATTCTTACTCTGTGACCGTCGAAGGTGCGGCCCAGTCGCTTGTTGTGACACCGATCGTTCTTGACACCGGGCTTTATGTCACGGTAGGAGGGACCCCGATTTCGAACCTTCAGCCAACCGTCACAGTCAGTCTGGCCGTCGCAGAAACGACTACCGTGACCGTCAGCGTTGTCGGGGTGTCGGGGTTAACTGCAACCTATCAGATCGTCGCAAGCCGCGCTCCGGTGCCCCTTTTATGTAGTGACATCACCGTGGTGCTGGATGAGGAGGGCGGATATACGCTGACCCCTGCCGACATCGCCGCGATCACCGGGCTCCCTGAAGCGAGCGCTGATGGGTGGGCGGCAACGCCAGATACATTCGATTGTAGTTGCCTGGGGGCGGTTTTGGTTTCCCTTTACCGTAGCGGGCTTGGAGGCGGACAGGCGACCTGCACGGCCACCGTTCACGTGACCGATGAGGATCCGCCGGCCGTCGTGGCGTGTCCCCCCTCGACGGCTTCTCTTGTATACGGAGAGGGCCAGGAGTTCCTCCCCGATTTGACCTTTCTCGTACAGGCGACCGACAATTGCGGCGTGATAGTGAGCCAGAGCCCCGCCCCCGGCACGGCGTGGCCTCTTGGCGAGACAACCGTGCAGTGGCTTGTCCACGACCCGTCGGGAAACGAAGCGGAGCAGTGCCAGGCGACCCTCACGCTGAGAGATCTGCCGTACTGGCCCATGGCGGGACACGATCCAGGCCGGACGAATTCCTCTTTGGTTTACGGTCTCGCGAACCCATGGTTCACCTGTGCCTATCCGCAAACGAGGGCGGCGCAGGAGAGCGGCATGGATCTGGAACTGGTGCCCGACTTTCTGCTAATCGGGAAAGCCGGTACGCTGTTCGTTCGCGGTAGGGAGCGTGCTCCCAACGGGGATATCGCGGGTGACCATCTGCTGGCGATCGACCCCGAGCAAGCAACCCTCGTCTGGAGCTTCCCCATCCTCGCGGGGGGCGGCTTCATCCCAGCGATCGGCGATAACGGCACGGTGTACTGCTTCGATGAGAACGGATGGCTTGCGGCATTGGATCCAGCAGGCTCGGAGGCAGAGCCCTGTGTGACGTGGACGATAGATCCCTTGTCTCTTCTCCCCCCTTCCCTGGCCGAGGCGGTTCAGCCGATATGGCAGCAGTTCCTAGGGGCCTGGATCTCCTACTCGCAGCCGATCCTGATCGGGCCGGAAGGAAACCTTTACGTAAACTACCCAGTAATGGGTTTCACGTTTGCCTTCGGGCCCCCACCTGATCGACCGCTGCTTTGGTCGCTACCAACTGGATGCTGGCCAGCGGCTTCGGCAGGACCAGGGGGAGTTCTCTACACGCGAAGCTATCGAGTAGGTGAGCTCAGCGTGGCCGCCATCGGGCCCACTGGGACGGCCAGGTGGACGGCCTCGATCCCCGCGTCGGCGGGATCGAGCCTACTACTACCAACCGCTTCAACCGTTACCCCCCGTGGCGATCTGATCCTCCCCGTCACACGTGACGCGGATCGACACGATCTGATCATCCTCTCGGCATCGGACGGTAGCCTGCTCGCCACCTACACCCTGCCTCCAGATGTCGGCGAAACAGCCCTTCTTGCGCTTGGTCCACAGGGAACGCTGTTTGTCGTGACGCAGACCCTCGAGCAGACCGAGGAGGGACGGGCCATCGCCCTACACGGCCTTCGCTTGAGCGAAGAAGAACCGCGTATTGCCCCGCTCTGGTCTACGGCCCTTGACGACGGCTGGCCGGATGCCATTGTCGTGGATCGGAGCGAAACCGCCTACGTCTCCATTCGGAAGAGGGCCCAGGAAGACCACGCCTGGTCCGATGACTCCCTACTTGTCGTGGTCCGCGAAGGGGTCGTGCGTTCGTTGCTGCCAGTCTGGGGCCACGTCTACTCAGTGCCCGAGGTCGGGACTGGGGGGACGAATCTCGCCTTGGGTAAGGGGGGCAGCCTCTACCGGATGGTCGATTCTGCTAGAACAAACGACCCGGGGGGAAGGGGAAATGCTCTTATCAAGACGGTCACTAGCCAGGACCCCGTGCTGTCCATCGTGGAGGCCGCACCCCGGTCCCACATCGGCGCGCCGCCTGTCGAATTCTTTTTCAAAGTCCGCATTGAAGACCCGCTCTTGCGCTTCAAGGACCTCACGCTGACGTGGGACTTCGGCGACGGGGCCGTGGAGACGGAGCACGTCTACGGTGATCAGATGCTTACCTATATGGACGACATGCGAGAGGATCGCCAGAAGTACCATACGTACGCAAGCCTTGGCACATACCCGCTCCGGGTCACGCTGCGCCTGGAACCAGAGGAGCTCCTTGTCGCAGAGTTCGAGACGGCCGTCTGCGCACAGCTTCCGGAGATCCAGCAAATTGTGTTTTGGCCAAGAGGTGGAGCCCCTGCGTTCTTCGATGCCGCAGACATCACTGAACAGACGATCCTACGGGCGTACGTTGGGCAATCTGTATCCTTGGGCAGCGATGTGGATTGGCCGTGTGCGGGATCTCGACATGTCGAGTGGCGATTCGGAGACGGTACAAGCGCGGAAGGAAGATCCGTGAATCACGCGTTTCCAGCCGCAAGTACTTATGAGGTTCAGGTAAGCGCTGGTGAGAGGCCTCTGTTGAGCAGAAAGACGTTTTGGGTCGAGGTTCTTCCTCTACCTGCTCTTGTGGTTACAGCCGAGCCCCGAGAGTACTTCCCCGGCGGACTTGACGTTCACCTGCGGGTGGAGTTGAGCTCGCTGACTCCCCAACCCCTGCCCCTCACCCTCGATCTTGGTGATGGGACGACAGAGCATTGGCAGACCGATGAGATAGCTCACGAGTTGTACCACACCTACGCGACCCCTGGAAGCTACACCGTGCAGGCTTCTGTCTTGGAAACACAGATGCACGCAGAGACGACAGTGGAATACAGCCTGCCCCCATTTTCCCTTCAGATTACCCCTGGTAGCGGCTTCTCACCGGTTACGTCGCGTCTCGTCTGTGAACCGCTTGTCCACGGCTGGCCGACCGAAGGGTTGATCTATGAATGGACCATCGACAACAGGATCATCGACGAATGGACAAGCGAGGATGAAGCAACGACGCACTATAGCTCGCCGGGAAACGAGTTTCCTTATCGATTCACAGGACTTGGTGTTCATTCGATCACATGCTACGTGTACGATCCAAACAGCAGCGCTGGACTCTACAGCGTATGTGGGGGAACGGTAGTAGTACTTCCTCTTCCAGCGCCGGACGGGATCCGTGTCCCATTTCCCAAGGATCCAGGGATTCCAAGCGGCTCAAAATGCCGCTGGGCCTGTGGAGGGGACTGCCCCGACTCCTGTGTCGAGCACGCCGATGTGGTCATATGGGTTGGCGAATCGATGCCCACAGCCCAGGAGACAGACTACTACAAGCTTACCTACTCGGGGGTGATTTCATGCGGGACACACGAGGGGTGCCGTTGGCACGACGATTGCTTTGACCTGTGCGCCGAGACCGAAGGGGAGTCCGATGCGTATGAGCCGTGCCACATGGGCTGCAATGCATTCGTAGCAGACAGGTACCCTCTCGATTGGGGGATCAGCTGGCGGGGAGGGGGCGGGCCCTATGATGGGTGGTTCCTCTACTCGGATCCGCCGACCTGGGAGGGCCCTTTCTCCGTTCCGTGCGACGGTGGCTAGCGATAAATCCGGGGATGCATACCCTATTTCACAAGTGATGAGACATGGATTCTCATCACTTGCTTGGAGATAAAGTTGTCGAGTTTTCTGTCCGTTGTTGTATCTGCCCGACCTTGCTGAGCCACCGACAGACAGAGTTATGGTTACTAGTGAGGCTAGTTGCTCCGAGCAGTAAACGTGAGAATCTGATTGCATGTGGCTGAGTCAGTCTATCGGATCAGAGACTGTTTAATTGCCGCGATATAGGATGGTGCTGATGCTGGGACCGGTTTCGAATTCCACTTACCGATAGCGATCTAGCTGCGCTATAATTGTAGGTAGCCTGCAATGCGAGGAGGGTAAGGAGCAACATGTCTAGCACCTATACCGCTAAGTATACCAAGATAAGCTCGGGCCACATGGGCCAATTGGTAGAGTGGCCAGAAGTGGTCACTGAAGGGCAGACTTTGGATGAGTGTAGGGAGCTACTCAAGGACGCGCTACATGAAATGGTCTTAGCCTATCGTCAGCAAGACAAGGAGATCCCGCTTGGAGGAGCCCTCTTCGAGCAGGTTGCAGTTGAGATATGAATGTCGGTCAAACATCGTGATCTGGTTAGATGCCTTGAGCAAAATGGGTTTTCTCTCCTACGTGAAGGTGGCAGACACTCGATCTACTCAAACGGAGTAAGGACGGTTCCGATCAAGAGGGATCGTACGCTGGATCGAATAACCGCAAACGAGTTATGTAAGCAGGCGGGATTGCAGCCACCATTCTAGAATGATCATGATGATGTGGCGTTGGCGGTTTCGCATTGGACCAATAATCGGGGGAAAAATCGGGGAACGGATAGCCTACTTCTTACTATTGGGGACAGGCACTGCCTCGCTCTGGCTCGGCCGAGCCAGTCCCAAATGCATCTAAAGGCAGATGCTTTGCTGGATGTCAATCCTGCTTTGTGCCGTAATTGGGGAATGATTAACCACTCTTGTGGATAGCAAGCGCAATTAGTAACAGCTACTAGCTGGTGCAATCCAAGGTACCTTCTTTTGTTTGCATCCTTCCTTCAGCGGTCGGTAGATGGCGCGAGTTCTTGGGTTGCACCAACCGACAGACAGAGTTACCTCGAACAGCCTCTTGCGTACTTCAGGGTTCCCCGGGCTTGTTGATCCAGCTCTTCCCGTGCAGCGACGTTCCAGACTGAATCAGAATCGGGTTGTCAGTAGGCCCGAAACAGGGCAAAGCTCGGCTCTGAAATGCCCTCCATCTTCTGTTTCACCCAGTGTGTCTCTTGGAATGATGCACATCCGGAAAGGATGGACGCTTAAGCGCAGTATACGCG
>CAZKFV010000046.1:0-6919 GCA_964552295.1 uncultured Thermotogae bacterium
TGATAAATGAAAAGATGCATCAGCATACGTTTGTGCTGGGGGTCGTGACTTGTGATCCAACATGGTTACTAAGACCAACCAAGAAAAATCGCTGATTCAACGCCAGATCTACGCAACCGATAAACAGATCGACCAACTCGTCTACGAGCTCTACGGCCTGACCGCCAAAGAAATCCGCATCGTCGAGGAGGCAACGCGTGACTGAGCCTATGAGTTTCACAGATGCGGCCTACAGGTTGCTCAACGAATCAGGAGAACCCCGCCACTATCCCAACAATTGCAAAGATGAAAAAAAGAGCCCTGAGAAAAACCAAGTAGCCTTACTACGATTCTTTTGCCCCGCTATATACGAGCACAAGATTGCTGGAGCTATGCAGCAAAGTATCAAAAAGGGTATTCTTGAAGATAAACCCTCCTTCCCTTACTAAGTATAGGAATGAAGTAAGTGAATTACAATTCAAGTGCAACTACACGTCCCCGCCTTTTGTCGGTGTTCTAGAAACCATGTAAGATGAAGTAAGGACTTAAGTGAGGAGGTATACCATGGCTACCAAAAAGATGCTAGATAATCTGTCTGTCTACGTTCCACAAACTAAAAGGGAGGATAAGCTAGTTGCGCGATTGATGAAGCTGTCTGAAAAGCGTGATCGCTCGATTAACTATCTGGTTGTTGAAGCAATTCTCGAGTACCTCAAGCGGGAGGAGAAGTGATGGCTAGAAGAAATGGGGTGCTTGTATCTGTATACCTCGTCGTGTTGCTGAGCTTCGCGGCTACAGCAGGCCCAATTGATGCGTTCCTGCAACAGTTTCAGACAGGGAACCTGCACACCTTACTCAATGCACACCCTGTTGATGCGATTGTGCTATTCGGAAGAGAACCAGACTCCTATGAGTACTACGCTTCAGATGCGCGAATTTTTGCCTATGTTGACACAGATGTAAAGCAGGGCATTTCCGCAATTGCGCTTATCTGGTTAGGAGACGAAATCCAACAGGTTCGAGTCACTTTTGTTGGAAAGGTCTCACCTGAAGAAGCCATTGTAACGCTTGGCTATTCCCTCAACTTCTTCGATGCTCCAGTGAGTGGGACGCGTACGTTTGGTAAGATACCGTATTATACGAGAACCTATTCGAAGCCAGACATTTTTCCATATTCAATTGGAAGTGCCTACATGCTCGATCTAGATTTCATGTTCCTGCTTGACCACTTTTCCGAGGATGCGCACATTCTGATAATCAGAACCAGCTAGAAGGATAGGGAGAGGCTTCTCAGATAAGTTCTTTGCTTGCCATTCTGGCTCCTTCTTCTGAACGGCTAGCTAGCTTGCCAGGTGAATGTGTGTAGTTCTCCATTCACCCTGTACTCTCCCGTGCCCGACATTAATGTATCACTACACTGCCCCTCAAGCTCGATACTGATAGTTTCTGAAGACCCTAGAATTGATACAACCCCAGTCGCGCTAACAGCAATAATTGAACCAGATATCGATCCATCTTGGATGGGAATCATGAATGAGAAGGGGAAGGATCCGAGCCCCACGTTCCCGGTAAGATTGCCTCCTTGCTGCACAAGCATGAGGGTCAGCGGGTAAGACATCCCAGCAGCCTCATCACCTTGATCAAGCACAACGATTCCCGTCCACGTTCCTGATATGTCTAGGGTTGGCCCACAACCTGTTAGCAGAAAGACCACTCCAAAAGCGACAATCAAGCTGAAATGTCGGACCTTGTTTTTCAGTGCGCTTTCCAACATAACGTTCACCCCGATCCTGATTGTATGAAATGACGATCTAAAAGACTACGCAAACCCAGGTACTGCCACAAATTTTTAATCAGGTTATGAAAACCCTCCTCTTCACCGGGGAGGCGTTAGCTATCCTCCGGCGTGTCGAGGATGTACGTGCAGCAACAGCTTGCCTTGCCTTCTCCCAGCCCCTCACGGCCACGCCGTTGGCCTCGTTGGTTTATCCCTAGCTTTAGTAAGCCAAGGAACTAAGAATACTGATTATCGCCTCCTTGGATAATAGCTCGGAGTTGCCAACTTACGAAAAGTTATAGTCCTCCCATTGGTTCTAGTAGCATTTAGATTTATAATCATCTCAAATGAGGCGTTACTATTCCAAGCTTTTTCTTCTGATTTTACTTGTACCTTTGCTTACAGGTTGCACTCTATGGATTGGGGATTTCCCCCTTTTGTCTATTGGTGAAGGGGGCAGCCCGCATGGGCTTGTCACGGGCCGGTGGGAAGGGACGGCAACATGCAACCTAGAGCCAACAAGGATCCTAACTTTCCCAATCTCACTTGTCCTAATTGAAGTCAAAGGCGGTGGTGTTACCGGATCGATGTGGGCCGATATATCAGGTTGCGCTCTTAATACAACCCCCGCGGTGGTGGGCGAAGTTCATGGCCACGCTATTGCCCTGAGAATGAATATGTTTGGGTCCCCGCTTTTGCTCCGTGGAACTGTTGGTCCCAATGATATGTCAGGAGAGACTGTACTCTGCGACGAAATCAATACTTGGCATGTTACCCGCGTAAGGTAGCGTGACTAATATGAGATACTTAAGAATTGCTCTCATGCTGCGTACGCCGGTTGGCGAAAGGATTTGAGAGCTCCCTCAAGCTCTTCATCGACGATGTGCGTGTAGATCTGGCGATGTGTCTATGGGATATAGCAATAGTGCAAGTACACGTTACCCAAGCCGTACATCCAGTACTCGCCCACGATCGTCACGTAGTCGCCCTTGGAGAGCTGTGCTACTGAGGCACGCCTCTCGTAAGGAAAGTAGCAGAGTACCTCATCATCGAACGCGGAGCCTCCAAGGTGCTTATTAAGGTGGACAATCGGCTCATCATTGATGAAATAGGTTCCAAAATTACGTATGTATCCACTAATGGCTATCAGTTTCCCTTCGTATTTCATCTCTGCGGCAACCTCGTTGGAGTCAAATTCGTTAATGATCTGTCCAACGGTAACGTTGTAGTCCGGACTCGGCGGCTGTGGTGATGGGGTCACGCCAGTAACTGTAACCATGTGCGTTAGGGAGGCACTAGCGCCCTCGCCGTCTCTCACGGTCAGAGTCGCAGAGTAGTTCCCGGCCCCGCCGTAGGTATGAGAGGTTTTCCTGCTAGTGCCCGAGTTTCCATCACCAAACAACCAGGAGTAAGAGACAATTTCCCCATCTGAATCGTAGGAGTTAGAAGCATCAAATGAAACAGTCAAAGGAGCCTCACCTGAAGATGGGCTGCTAGTAAAACTGGCTACAGGTGCAGAATTTATGGCCATACATCCATAGATCAATAGCAAGATAGATATTCCCAGAACTGTGATTACAATACCTAACTTAACCTTCACCGCTATCACCCTTTCTTATAATACCTCTTTATGGGTAGTCTGCGCAAAGAGGATTATCAAAGCACGGAGGCTGAAAAATAAAGCAGTAGAATCAACTAATAAGCGAAAAATTGTGTTCGGTTGTAGTTCCCCAGCAAGCACCAAAGCCCAGCAATGCACACATCAGAAAAGCTAATAAAAATTAGCGTCTGCGTACGTTAACCGAAATTCAGATGGGAAGGGGTTAAGTAATGTGCCTCAGTCAGTATACCTACTAACTTTGGGAGGGGTATAGGTACTGGTTAAATTTTACGAAAAAAATAGGGTGTCATAGCACTGGCCGTAGGTTATTCATACAGACTCTTGATGAATTGTTCTTCATAATCCGTTGCTGAGTGCAATGGGCGAAAATTTGAACCTCTGGACAGCTTGAGAACATCAATTTCCCATCACATCCCTCCAGTACTTGTCAATGCCGCCTAGCGCGGCTTGTGGTTGAACACAACAGGAGATTGCAGAGAGGTTAGGGGTTCACCAGGCCCAAGTTAGTCGTGATATGCAAGACCTCGATAATGAACTTTTTTCCAGCGGCCAGGAACTTAAACAAATCTTCGGGGGTGATATACTCTTTGACATATAAGGAGGCGCAACTTATGTCAACTTCGATTTCAGTTAAATGGCTCGCTGTCCTCGGAGGCTTATTACTTCTAGCTGTTGTCGTATCTATTAGTGTCTCAGCAGACAGCTTCCGCTTACTAGAACCTGCTCGGAGTGATTCGCTATCTTACTCCGATGAGAACATTGTGGTCTCATTCACAATGAGGTTCGGCTCCGTCTATTACGAAGGAATCAATTTCACAATCACTAACCGGTCGACACAGGCAATATCAGTCAACTGGGATCTATCGAGTATAACTCTACCCAGCGGTCAGATTAGTAACGTCGCGCACGCAGGAACTAAGTACATATCAGCGGGCTCTTCCACTCCACCAACGACAATCCCTCCTGGGGGAACACTTTCTAACTTTGTAATCCCATCACGTAACATCTACTATTATAGCAATGGATGGTCTGTGCAACGCATGGGGATTACCAGTGGGTCACAGTTTGGCCTGTATCTTGTACTCGATGGGGCGCCTGCAACATCTAACGGCTACAACTTCATCTTTGAGGCAATAGAGGTCAAAGAAGTCACAGAGGTCACAGCGCGTTCACCTTTATCCATAATTTTTCGGACGGTGTTTTGGACGCTTTTAGTTCTTCTTGGTATAGCTTTCTGGCCCTTTTGAGGCGATTTACGGCCTTCTCACTAGATAAGGGAACGGAAAAGGGGCAAGCGCTGTTATGTCTTGCCCCCTGCTACTACTGAAGTTAGTACGAATTGGAGCCGCAGTAGCATTTGTAATATACCATGTAACGGTGCGGGGAGGCAAGGGATTTGTGGCTGTTGTAGAAACCATGTAAGATGAAGTAACAACTTAAGTGAGGCGGTATACTATGGCGATCAAGAAGTTGATTGGTAAAATGTCCGTCTACATCCCACAAACAAACCTAGACCAAAAACCGGTAAGAGTGAAGGCTCTGGCGGCTTTGCTGGCCATGGCGTTGGTTGTAGCTCTTTCCGGCTGCTATGCGCTTGTCGACCCCAAACCGACAGCGTCCTTTGAGATTACTGACTGGACGCAGGAGTACTACGAGTACTTCCAGGAGTACTCGTCCTACGTGTATGTCTACTATAAAGCCACAAACACGGGAACCGTGGACATCGACTATTACGAAGTCTGGATTGAGGTCACGTGCGCGGACGGAAGCAAGTACCAGGACTGGACAAACGGCCTGAACGTTCCCCGTGGCTCCTACGTCACCGACTACACGATGATCAACACCGCGAAGAAACAAGCGGTCTCCGTCTCGATCACAAGGTACGAGTTGACTTCGTACTAGGGCAGGCGATATGGGGATCTAGTTCAAAGCATACGTCAATGGACAAATTGAACTTTACAGCAACAAAGTATGCATTCGAAGGAAAGGCGTACTTCCTTTTCTTACACACGGGTTAAAAGGTGATAAGGATATAATGATTTCTTCTATCCACCTTCCAGCAAGAGCGTTAGAAGGATCGTCTTCTCAAGCTTTGCTCGTTGTCCTCCACCTGTCAAGAAGTATCAGCTGCTAATTTAGGAGGAGAACACGGTTAATGGCTTTCGAGTCGATTGACGGCGCTCTCAGTCCATCAGACATTTGCCACAGCCTTATGGTCAGCCAATGAAATCAATGGGTGGCCTGTCAAATTCAAAAACTGGAAATTCAGCCCGCCTCTTCTCATCACTCATCATTTGGTCAACGGCTTCAGCCTTGCCGAGCGCTCTGTCAAACAGAATACGTATTGCTGCCATATCGCCAGACTTCGCCTTCTGAATAAGTGTCTGAACAACTTCTCTCATGTCCTCTTCTGTAACCGCCTCTAGAAGGATGCTTCTGAGCTTGTTGACGTGTGCAGCGTAGCGTAACAACGATAATCACGCGCTTTGCTGGTTTGCCGTTGTAGTGTATATATACATTTAGCCAAATGCGCCTTATCTGAGGGTGATGATTATCACATAGTGTCCGTTGTCTTGCTGAATCTGTCCGTGGCTCACCTAACGCTACCTTTGGTCAAGGTAGACTAAGGTCTATGATGAATGTCCGGGGGCAGAGCTTTATTTTCGATGTCGCATCTGCCAGGATAACGTATTATAGCACGGCGATTACGCATCCAGTTTGAGGGAGCCGTCTATCACGTCCCGTGAATGCACGCAGGGGATCTCCCAAAACATACTTGAAGAGTTCAGATTGTGATGCCGTATCCACGAGGCCGTTTGTCCTACAAGCTTCAGGAGCTTGGCGACCGTCTAATTCCGGGGACACAGTACTAAATTCTGACTACTGCAACTTAACAATCGACGATCAGTCAACGATGATCTGATTGTAGATGTTGTTGACAGGGACTAAGACGGGCCTTATCACCTCATTCCTGAGCGGCGAATCTGCAAATGTGGTATGTATCATCATAGCGGGGTCGCGTCTTCATTCTTGGTGTTTTTCTTGCTCAGTGGCTGGTCGAGCTTGTGGTAATGGAAGTGCCGAATCGGGTGAGCGATGGGATAGTCTACGGATTACCAGACACGGTTTCTTCTGGTTGCATCGCGAGATGCTGGGAAGGGAACCATGATTCCTTAGAAAGCGGACGAAATCTGCCGCGTGTACCTCAGATTACGACAGCGTGCGGATTTCTACCCTGTCGTTATTCGTATGGAAGTCCTTTCCCTTGGATGCGATCGGTCTGTCCCTTGGTAATGTATCGCTCGAAGTATTCTTTGCGGTACTCATGGGATAGTCGTTTGCGGAGCCCGATAGATTCAAGAATTTCCTCGAACGATATTCCGTCTTTTGAGAGTCCCAGCATTGCCAGGGCCCGAATTGCAACCTTGTCGCTTGTACAGAAAAGGAATCTGCCAGACGGATCTGCATAGATGACGGCAATGGCTTCTACCTCGCCATCATGGAGACCCATGTTGATATCTTCATCGAAAACAGCACGAACC
>CAZKFV010000047.1:0-10165 GCA_964552295.1 uncultured Thermotogae bacterium
GCTGAAGATCACAACCTCCCGCAGCAAGCGTTTTGTCTTCCCAAATTAGAAGCTCTGGAAAGCCATGCTCCATAAGAGCATCAGTAAGCCGTAAGGAGCGCTCAAGTACATGTGAAAGACCTTATTGCTTCTCATCCCTTGACTGACCCCGCCAAGATTCCCCGCACGAAGTAGCGCTGCAGCGAGAAGAAAACCACTAAAGGCAATGCCATAGATACAAAAGCGGCTGCGGTGAGAAGCTCCCAATTCCGTCCCATGTTTGTGACCATGTTTGCGATGCTTACAGTTAAAGGAGCTACATCTGGCTTCGCCCCCAGGTATACGAGTGCAACCAGGAGATCGTTCCAGATCCAGAGGAACTGGAAAATGAAGACGGATGCAAGAGCTGGAACAGAGATAGGAATGACGATTCGCCAGAAAGTCTTAACAGGGGATGCCCCGTCGATCTCCGCTGAATCCATCAATTCCTTTGGAATTCCAGACATAAAGTTGTGGACCAAGTAGGTAGTAAGGGGTAGCCCATAGGCGGTATGTGCCAACCAAATCCCAACAAAGGTACCGCCCAATCTGAGTTTGCTATATATCGGCAATATCGGAATAAACGTCATCTGTAGAGGGATTACCATCAAACCAACGAGGAGCATAAACAGAAAACGGCGACCGCGAAAGCGCATCCATGCAAACCCGAACGAGGCAAACGAAGCGATAAATGTGGAGATAAGAGTAGCCGGGACGCTGATACGCAGGCTGTTGAAAAACGCGTATCCGAGCCCTTGCTGCTGAACAACGCCCACGTAGTTCTCAAGGGAGAACTGACCTCCGCTAAATAGCTTTGGGAAGACAGTCCACCATCCACTGGCGGCTATATTAGAGGGATCGCGCAGTGAAGTGATCAACAACCCGAGAGTTGGAATAAGCCAGATAGCGGCAAACACAAAAATGGTGAGGTGTAACGGGGCACGTGCAATTGCTTTGCGTAGTTTCATCAGTGCCCTCCTTCTTGAGCGGCAAATCGACGTATGTTCAGAATCATGAATGGAACGATAAGAATCAAGAGCACAACAGCAATCGCACTAGCGCGCCCGTAGTTAAAGAAGTTGAACATCTCCTTGTACATCCGGTTTGCAATAACTTCGGTGCCATAGTTGCCATTGGTCATCACAAAGATGATGTCGAAGATTTTCAGGACCTGAACGACCATGGTGGTTCCCACAACCGCTGCTGTTGGGGCAAGCAGTGGAAGGATAATCATCCGAAAGACGTGCCACTCATTGGCGCCGTCTATGCGTGCCGCTTCCATTAGCTGCTTAGGGATGTTCTTGTAGGCGGCCGAGAAAATAACCATGCAAAACCCAGTCCACATCCAGATCCCAACAATTACGAGGCATATGTTGTTTAGCCAAGGACGCTCAATTAACCATCCAAGCGGTTGCCCTCCAAGCGCGACAACAATTCCATTCAAGACCCCTATCTGGTCCATTGTTGTTGGACGGTAAGCATAGATAAACTTCCAGATTACAGAAGCTCCTACCATTGATATTGCTGCAGGGATGAAGATAATTGATTTTGCAATCTTCTCGTAACGCACACGATCAAGTAAAACAGCGAGTAGCAAGCCAAATCCGACAGTGCTGCTTGTGAACAGCACGGCCCACAGGGCATTGTTTCGTAGCGATGTGAGCATGGTGTTATTGGTGAATACGTAGCGCCAGTTGGTGAACCCGACAAATTCGGTATTGGGTCCAAATAGACTAGTCCCGCGACCGAAGAATGAGCGGGCTAATGTCATGATTGTTGGATAGACGAGAAAAAAAACGATAAGAAGCAGTGCTGGACCGACAAATAGCCACGATTTCCATTGCCTCGCACGCAGCATACTGGCACCTCCCGATCGATAGAAAGGAGCCGAGGCTTTCGCCCCGGCCCCTGGACTGCTTCTCTCTAATAAGCGTCCTGTGCTGCCGCCTCGATATTCTCTAGGACTGTATCCAGGCTAACACCACTTATATAGTCAAGGACACCGCTCCAGAAGGCACCGGCACCGATTGCCCCCGGCATCAAGTCGGAGCCGTCATATCGCGACACTGAAGCGTTCAACAGCATCTCCTGCGCCTTTCGCGTTATCGGATTGTCAAAGTCCTCGGCGCTTGCACCAACGTATGCTGAGAGCTCACCAAGTTCGGAGCTCCAGATGTTAGCTGCCGTCTCAGAGGTCAAGAATTCTGCAAACTTGATTACCTCAGGTCGGTTATTGAACACCGTAACGACGTCCCCGGACACAAGAAGTGGTACCGAACCGTCCGCTGTCGCCTGCGGGTTGATCGTCGGTAGTACAAAGACGTTGTAGTCTTCCCCAGCAACGAGGCCCTCGAAGTGATCGTTTATGAAGCCAGAAATGAACGTTGCTTGCTTGTGCATGTAGGCTGTTGGAGGCGTGGTGAACAAGGCATCAGCCGCGTCACCGAAGTTGGTAGTAAGCGCACTGATCTTTCCGCCAAGAACGTAACCGTCTTTGAACAGGTTTCCAAAGATCTCGAATGCCTTTCTAACACGAGAATCGGTCCACGGGATCTCGTGGGCGACCCATTTATCGTAGACCTCAGCCCCCGCTGTGCGCAGCATGATATCCTCAATCCAATCCGTCCCCGGCCAACCGCTGGCCGCTCCGGATTCTAGCCCAATCGACAGCGGAGCAACGCCATCGTTCATCATCTGTTCGCAGAGCGCAAGGAGCTCATACCATGTATTTGGAAGCTCGTAGCTTTTGTCTGCAAACACTTTCGGATTGTACCAGATCAAGCTCTTCACGTTCGGGAAGATGAACAGGCCGTACAGACCATCATTGTATTCCCCGATCGGAACGAGCGCCGGATTGACGTTAGATGTATCCACCAGTCCCTTTAAGTCAACTATCTGACCAGCCATCGCCCACTCCTTCATCAAGCCAATCCACGGATGTGGTGTAAGATCAGGAGGGTTACCAGCTGCTAGCCTTGTGGCCAAAATTGCCGGTCGGTCGCGACCAACGATCTCAACCTGTACATCGATATCTGGATTTTGAGCTTCAAACGCTTCAATAATCTTGTCAAAGACCGGTGCCTGTTCGCCCGGCCAGCCGTGCATTACATTAACGACCTTATCCGCCGCAAATGCGGCGACGCCAACTACAAATAATCCGATAACAAACAGCGAGACTATTTTTCTCATGTTTCCTCCTTGTTGTTCTGTCTTTGCTTCCTAGGTCACATGGTTCTGCGCTACAGCATGCTCTTGTCTGTTACGCTCGCAATCACCTCCCTGGACATAGCTTCGTGGTCGAAAAGAGAATCGCAGACTTCTCTTTTCGGCGGCTGTCTTCTTACTGTAAAAGAATCCGTAACGATGATATCAGCGCACGCCTTGAGCAAAGAGATGATCTTGTGCTCGATCTCCAGCACCTGCTCCAGGAAAGGATCAGGAGGTTCACGGTTGCGATTAAGGCGCGCGACCTTGGTCTGTTTGTAGCTGAGGTCAATGAATACACGAGAATGGACGTTCTTGAGAAGCGACGTGTACGTTCCCTCAGCAATCACTATGCCTACTCCATCAAGCTGCACTGTCTCAGTCGCGATTTTGTTTTCCTGATAAAGGACTAGTGGCTTATCGATGATTGTTTGTCCGCAGATAATGCTCTTCAGGTGTGCATCAAGTAGCCCGAGACGCACTTCAGCAGGTCCCACGCGACTGATATTCTCACGTCGACGCGCGTCATTTGTGTGTGGGGGATAGACGAAGTAATCGTCCTGTTGGAGTATAAGGACTCCTATTCCACGCTCTTTCAATGCCTCTTGCATGGCTACTGCCAGCTCAGATTTTCCACTGCCTGATTCGCCGCTAATACTCAAGGCAAACCTACTATCACTCAGTTCCAACATTGGCAGGAGAATCTGGGAAATCCCGTCTGCCGCCCTGTCGTGCTTATCTTGAACAAGTATTCTATCTCCTTGCATTTTCCCTACACCTCATTGCGACACTTATCAGTGTACAGTTGCAGATGTCGCTTTGCCAATTTGGTCCAAGAGTACGTGGTATCAACGGTCTTTTTTGCCTTATCTGCCATCCTTTCCCGTTTCTTTTGGTCCCTGATTAGGTTAGCCATACACATTGCAAAAGATTCAACATCTGTGGGATCAACCAGGCATCCATTTTCTCCATCAGTGATTATCTCAGGCGGACCACCGAACCTGGTTGCGACTACAGGGAGTCCACTAGCCATTGCCTCTAAGATGACGATCCCGAATAACTCGTATCGTGATGGCATGACGAACAAGTCACTCGCTTGGTAGTATAAAGGCAACACGTCTGGCTCCAGAACTGGTAGCCAACGAACATATTCTTTGATGGCCAATTCGTCTATCAGCTTCGTTAACTTATCATGTTCTCTGCTCTCGTATGCGTCATGCTCGTTTACTCCAGCGCTTAGTAAGAACTGTACAGGTACATTCTGCCCAAGAACTCTCAGGACGTATGAGGCTGCACGAAAGTAGAGGTCAAAACCCTTGCGAGGGTCCAGCCGTCCGAGCGTCATAACCAATGGAGCATCTGAGAATCCAAGCTTCTTCTTTAGAGAAGCCTTGTTCCTTATCATATGGAACCGATGCGCATCTACTCCAGGCGGAATGACCGTAATCTTCTCGCTGTCTGCTTCATAGAGTTCTATCAGATCGTGTCTTTCTAGTTTTGTTGAAGCAATGATTGAGTCACAGTCCTGCAGAGCGTGAGTCTCTGCTGTTGTTCTTTCAATGTAGTCCGAAGGATCAGCATCAGGCAGAGAAGCCAACTTCCGTCTTCCCAAAGAATGAGAAGTGTGGATCCACCCGTTTCTGGGCTGCAAGAGACCCGCGACGTATCCCCCATCCCAAAAGTGTGAGCTGATAATTTCTGTGCCATCCAAATGCTCACCAAGACCAGACGCAAACTCATCTAGATATGGACGGATTTTCTCTTTTGGAACAAAGCCTCTTGGGCCACAAGGAATGCGAATTACATCTGCCCCCGGCCCCATCTGCTCTCTATTGGGCTTGCCGTCGGAGCGATCCCGTGTGAACGCAAGGATTTTGCCCCCGCGAGCCGCGAGGGCGACAGACAACTCGCGGATGTAGACGCATTGTCCACCAATATCAGGCTCGCCGGTGCGACCGAGTGGGTCGCCATGGGGCGTAATCATTACAAGCGTTCGCTTAGACAACTATAACCTCCGTCCCTGACTTTGCCAGCTCTTCCAGCAGTTGGGAATCGATGTTAGAGTTGGTTACTAATGTGTCTACGTCTTTAAGAGATGCCAGATATGCAAAGCTATCGACACCAATCTTGGAAGCATCAGCTAACACAATCACTTTGCTAGAGGCAGTAATCATCTTTGCCTTTATCGCTGCTTCTTGGATATTGTTGACCGATACGCCTTTGGCGGCAACTCCATTCACTCCAAGGAAGACCTTATCCATATGCATCTTGTCGAGGATAGCTTCCGCCCATGGGCCCACAAAAGTCATGCCCGGTTCATAAAGGTTTCCGCCAACTGCAATCAGATCAATGTATGGCATGCCTGCGAGTTCGTTCATAGTGTAGACTGAGTTAACGAGCACTGTGAGCCTTCGATGTCTCAGCCTGCGAGCAAGAAGCAGAGCCGTGCTGCCAGAATCTATGATGATACGATCTCCATCCTCGATAAGTTCTGTTGCTCGCTGCGCAATTTTCTGTTTCTCGCGTATATGAACACTTGTCTTCTGTTGGAAGGCTGGGCTAAACCTTAGAATCTGCGGTGCAACGGCCCCGCCATGGTTACGTTTCAAGAGGCCTTGACGCTCAAGTGCCTCAAGATCCGAACGCACTGTAATAGGGGAGACGTCGAACTGCTTGCTTAACTCGCTCACTGTAGCTACTTTGCGAGCAACGACTACCTGTGCAATTCGATGCCTTCTTTCGTCTACTAGCATTTTACTTCCGTATTATGTGCTTATTCTTTCGGATTGTACCGTGTGTCGCGCCGCTCGTCAAGCATGAGACTTGTCTCACGCAAGGTGAGCTTATCACCGGGAACATCACCTTTCTGTACCTGTCATAAAGGCACATAGCGGACGCTCAATGGCTATGATTTGACAGTTGTTCAAAAGCTAGCTATTACTGTTTCAAAGACGGCTAGCGTTTGAGAAATCTCCAGCAACAACGGCCTTGTCTCTTTGCAGAAAACCCTGTAACAAGCTAGTGTGTAGTAAAGGAACAAAGGAGGGGACATGACAATAATCGACGATGCTATTGATATGGAAAATCGAGCCAGAACCTTCTACCAAGAATCAGCTAAACGTGTCACCGACCCAAGCAGCAAGAAAATACTCGAAATGCTGGCAGAGGAAGAGACACGACACGCGGAAGTTCTATCTCAAATGAAGGAAGGCCAGTTCAAGATGACAGGACAATCCTCACTTCTTTCTGAGGTGCGAGGACTTGTTGAAGGAGCGATCCAAGCCGGAAAGGATGTTATTTCTTCTGATTCATCCATGAGAGAGATTCTTAAAAAGGCAATGGAGATCGAACAAGCAACTAAACAGTTCTACCAAAGAAAGGGTGATAAGGCGGAAGATACTAATGAGAGACAACTTTTCCAAACCCTTGCCATGCAGGAACTTGGACACTACTTGCTGGTAAGCAGCCTATCTGAGTACTTTGATCGGCCAGCAGAATGGGTTGAATCAGCTGAGTTCGGCTTGCGTTCTGAGTACTAACCTCTTCAAACATAGCGCGGGTGGTTTCCCAGTATATAGATTCCCAGCTTGATGGCATGGGATCATTCTATTGCCCGGCTTGATACTGTGATCGCCATCAGTATTGTTCGCCTAAGTGATTATCTCTAACTGACAGTAGCTTTATATTGTGCCATCATGTGGATAAATGCTTCTTGCCTCAAACCGTTCAGGAGGTAGCACGTGCTCGTATGATAAGCAAGGGAAGTTGTGCACGCTGGAGTATCCCGGCCGCCACACTACCGTAAAAAACTTGGGGAAGCCCTGTACGGCCATGACTTGCCAGGGCTATAATATCAGCCTGCTGTTTTTTGGCTTCAGTGATAATCCCGTCCACAACCGGACCAGAACCCACTACATGCTTGCATTCAATCGCTTTATTGCGAAGCTCTCCGCACTTGCCCTGAAGATACTTTTCAGCTTCATCAAGCAGGCTCTCAACAAGGCGGCTATGTGCTTGGATGTCCACTCCCGTGCCTTGTCCCATCACAAGTGGCGGTATTTCAACTATTCTTACCAGTGTCACCGCAGCACTACAAAGAGCCGCCATCTCCTCTACATAGGGAAGTATCTTCTCTGCTCGCGTTGATCCATCAAGAGGCACAAGCATCCTTTTATACATGTTATCTACCTCCTCTTAAGAAAGTATAAGTTCTATGATGCACCTTTACAACATCCGTTATCACTGATAATACTGCGTTCCCAACTAACAAAAATGGCAAAAAGAACGAAAATGATGCCCAAAGGTTCAGCAAACTCAGAAAGAAAGGATCGCCATGTTTGATGTCTAATGCTCTATGCAGCTGCAATGTGATGGGGGGCGGTTATCCGGTATTATGAACATGTCAAGGCATAGCAGAAATTTGGCTTAAAACCATTGGTTGCTGCCCGGAGGGAGCATGAGTCACCCAGTAATCGAAGCAAGACAGCTCACTAAGTTTTATGGAAAGAAACGAGGCGTCATTGACCTGAACCTCGTCGTCTGGGAAGGCGAAACCTTTGGGTACCTCGGTCCAAATGGAGCCGGCAAGTCAACCACCATAAGAACGATGCTTGACTTGATTAGGCCAACCAAAGGCAAAGCGAGAATTTTCGGCCAGGACAGCAGACTCAAGGGCGGAAAAATGAGGGCCGATGTTGGCTACCTACCAGGTGAATTGCGCCTCTACGAAGATATGTCAGGTGAGCAGTTACTTAGGTATTTTGGAAACATCAGAGGACAGGTAAAATGGCAGTACGTTCTGGAGTTGGCCAACAGATTGGATGCTGATTTAAGCAGTAAAGTATCCGATATGTCATCGGGAAACAAACAGAAAATAGGCTTGATACAGGCATTCATGGCAAGGCCGCGCTTACTAATATTGGACGAACCGACCAACGGCCTCGATCCTTTGATTCAACAGGAGTTCTTTAGCCTGATTGAAGAAGCAAAAGAAAACAGACAGACCGTATTTGTCTCTTCGCATATTCTCCCAGTAGTAGAGCGAATCTGTGACAGGGTGGGGATTATAAGAAATGGCGAACTTGTGGCACTAGAGCAGGTGGAAGATCTGAAAGCCAGAGCCATCCGAAGCCTAGAGATACAGTTTTCGCAAATACCTCCAGAGGAGCAGTTCAAGAATCTACCTGGAGTTGAAGAAGTATCTGTTGATGGTAACCGCTTGCACTGTAAGGTAGTAGGAAAACTGGACAGGCTCATGAAGGAAGCTGCCAATTACGAGATCATAGACATAACAAGCCATGAACAAACCTTAGAGCAGATATTCCTGAAATACTACAACCAGCAAGAGCAAGTACTCGAAGGAGAAAAGAATGCTTAAAAGAGTGCTTTTCAAGACACTTTGGGATAAACGAAAGACCTTCATTTGGTGGTCGCTAGGAATTCTTGCTTTGATGGTGTTCTATAACTCGATGTTTACAAGCTTTAAGGGCAACCTGGCAGACTTTAATCAGATAATGGAAAGCGATCTGATGAAGGCCTTCTTGGGCGGAAGCTATGATCTTTCAACCCCTGAAGGTTGGCTCAGCGCTGAGCTGCTCCCCTTGCTAGGGCCACTCATCTTCATTGTGTTTGCAGTCTCCTTTGCCTCGTCTGAGCTTGCTGGGGAAGAAGAGAAAGGCACGTTGAATCTGCTTCTTTCTCACCCGATTTCAAGAACCTTTGTTTTCTTGGACAAGTTTTATGCCTTAGCCTTGGCGGTAGTGGGCTTAGGGATAGTCTTCTGGCTAACCTTCACAATTAGCATATCAATCGCCAACATGGGTATCTCGTTTTTATCCATAGCTGAGGTAACATTCAGCTTGATACTATTAGGGCTTTTGTTCGGAGCCCTTGCCCTCGCCCTCGGCGGATTAACAGGCAAGAGATCAGTAGTCATCGGGGTAACCAGCGCCTTTGGAATAGCCTCTTACCTATTAAACTCCATGTCGGAAATCATCCCTGGCCTAGAGGGCTACCGTGTGGTTTCTGTCTTTTACCACTATCAAGGAGGAACCATACTCTTAAGTGGCATGAAGTTAGAAAGTGTAGGCATATTGCTGGCTAGCAGTACGTTGCTGCTGTTTGCCGGATTGTACGGATTTCAACACAGGGATATAGGTACTTAATGGCAGACATGTCTAGCTCTTCCAAAGTCGCAGTTGGAGCTTTTACTTGCCGTTAATCTTGCTGGCCATGCCGTAAGAGGCAGCACCATTACAGGATAGAACATCTGTTTTCATACCTAGTCATTTGATACAAGCTCTATAGTTTGCCGGTGCGTCAAGCAATGGTTTGCTAGGTTGATTGAACCAAAATGGTGAGTTAAGGTACTAACAGTACAAGAGTTCATCATGACAGAATTAAGAGCAAACTGGAAGACGCATTTTTTTACAATCTGGATAGGTCAACAAGCTTCCCTAATTGGGAGCACTCTAGCACAATTTGCCCTTGTTTGGTGGTTAACCGACACAACCGGTTCAGCAACCGTCCTTGCCACTGCCACAATAGTAGCAATGCTTCCCCAAATCCTGATAGGCCCATTTTCTGGTGCACTGATAGATCGATTCAGCCGCAGGGCAATATTGATATTGTCCGACGGAGCGGTGGCTGTTTCTTCTATCTTGCTAGTGTTCCTTTTTCATACAGGAGCAGTCGCTGTATGGCATATATACTCCATCATGGCCATTCGAGCGCTCGGATCTGGCTTCCAGTGGCCGACTATGACTGCCACAACTTCCCTTATGGTTCCAGAAAAGCAACTAACACGCGTTGCTGGCTTAACCTATACCATGCAAGGAGCGACAAACATCATCTCCCCTCCGCTAGGAGCTATGCTCCTTGCCCTGTTGCCGATGTACGGGATAATGGCAATTGATGTTTTCACCGCGGCAGTAGCTATCGGATC
>CAZKFV010000048.1:0-6356 GCA_964552295.1 uncultured Thermotogae bacterium
AGCAAGGGAGATAGTAAAGTCGTTTTCTCTTCCTGGTGGAAAGCTGCCAGTGCTTGACGGCGTATCATTTTGTGTTCATGACCGGTCGTTTGTTAGCATCGTCGGTCCATCCGGTTGTGGAAAGACCACGCTCATCAGGATCCTTGCAGGAATTATGCCGCTTGATTCTGGACAGATCTCAATTACAGATCCGATGGGCAATGAGGACAGGAAGGTTGCCTACATGCCCCAGAGCGATACACTTCTGCCATGGCGTACGGCTCTTGCAAACGCGCTTCTACCATCACAGATTGAGCGCAAGCCCCGTGCGGCTGCAATTCGAGAAACCAAGCAACTGTTTGATCATTTTGGATTGAGTGGGTTTGAAAACCTCTACCCAGTAGAGATGTCTGGAGGGATGAAGCAGCGGCTGGCATTGATGCGAACTTTTCTATCACACAAGGATATTATTCTTCTTGATGAGCCATTGGGCGCGCTGGACGCGCTTACTCGCGCGACTTTACAAGACTGGTTGTTATCTGTTTGGCAAGAATTGGGAAAGACTATTCTTCTGGTTACGCACGACGTGGAAGAAGCTCTATTGCTTTCAGATCGCATTATTCTTTTTTCAGCTCGTCCGGCCGTGGTGCGTGTCGAGTTGAAGATGGATATCGCGCGCCCGCGCACACGAACTGATGCTTCCCTCATACAGCAAAAAGGGCAGCTGCTTAGCTTAATCTACGCGGAGGAACGCAATGTTGCAGGCAGTTAGACGGTATCTAGCCACATTGTTGCTGCTGGTCATCGTCTTTGTTCTATGGGAAGTACTTGTGCGGTTGTTGCATGTTGAGGCTTACATCCTTCCGCCACCTAGCCGTATCATGGCAGTCTTTTTTACGCGCTTTGGCTTCTTACTGGGCCACGCCGCGGCAACCCTTGTAGAGGTTGCCTTAGGTATAGTACTGGGCGTTGCAGGGGGATTTGTGCTTGCGGTTCTAATTTTCTACTCACGCACGTTGGAGCGCGCGCTCTATCCCCTCATAATTGCGTCCCAGATGATCCCAGTATTTGCTATCGCGCCTTTACTGGTCATCTGGTTTGGTTACGGTTTATGGCCAAAGGTAACGGTAGCGGGGCTAATTGTGTTTTTCCCGATTGTCGTAAACATGGTGGATGGCTTGCGATCGGTCAACGAGGAGACAATAGATGTTCTACGCACGCTGAACGCGACAAGGATTCAGATATTTCTTCGTGTACGCCTGCCCGGTAGCTTGCCTTCCCTTTTTTCTGGGCTAAAGGTAGGGGTGACGCTGAGCGTGGTGGGGGCAACTATTGGGGAATGGGTTGGTGCCAAAAGCGGACTTGGATACTTGATGATTCAATCAAACGCGCTATTAAGGATTGACCTTGTCTTTGCAGCCATCTTCATGCTTTCGTTGCTAGGCTTGCTCCTTTTTGCGCTAGTTAGCATAATGGAGCGCAGATTACTGCGCTGGATGGTGCCGCGTAGCAGTAAGGGTGAACGAAGATGAGAACTAGGAATATATTGATCGGTATTGGCCTTGCTGTGTGTCTAAACTTGAGCGCGTTTGCCGAACGGCCTCTGCAGGTGATGCTGGACTTTTTCCCCAATCCAAATCATGTGCCACTGATTGTGGCCCTTGAGCGCGGATACTTCGCGGATGAGGGTCTAGATGTTGAGATCATTGTCCCAGAGAACCCGAGCGATCCAGTGAAACTGGTTGCCGCAGGTGCTGTATACATTGGGTTAACACCGCAGATCAATCTGTTGATCGCTTGCGATGCGGGATTGCCAGTAATTGCTATCGGTTCGCTCATCAACTGTCCCCTGGGAGGGCTCCTCGGGTTAAAGGACGCAGGAGTTAACGATCTTTCTGATCTGCGGGGAGCTCGAATTGGATACTCGCTGGCGCCGTTGGAGCCGATCCTTTGGAAGACCATGCTTGAATCGGAAGGGATCGAGGCTGACGATTATGATCTTATCAATGTTGGATTCAATACCGTGCTGGCACTACTCTCTGGACAAGTCGACGCCATTGGTGCTTTTCGTAACTTTGAGGTGCTGCAGGTGGCTATTGCAGGGAAAAAGCCATCGTTCTTTCCCCAAGAGGAATATGGCGTTCCACACACGGAGGAGCTATTGATTGTGGTAAACAAACATAAGATAGTACCTGATTGCGCGAGGGTGAGCGCTTTCCTGTCTGCTCTAACGCGGGGGATAGCGTACACCAGGAAATATCCAACCGATGCTTTCTCATCGTTTGTCAAAGCTTACCCAGACCTTGATGATGAGCTTAATCGCTTGGCATATCAGCAGACCGTGCCTTTGTACAGCGGCGGTGCGCGCATGGGTGATGCAGAAGAGTGGCAGGTTCTGCATGATTACCTATACGATAACGGCCTGATTGAATCACGCCTAGTGCTAAGCAAAGTGTACACGGAAGAATACCTACCAGAAGAATCCCTGCCTGCGGCAGACAGTAAGGAGCCATAAATGACGAGGCCAGGACGATTGGAAGTAATTACCGGCTGTATGTTCTCAGGAAAGACTGAAGAGTTGATACGCCGTCTAGAACGGGTGCGTATAGCGCGCAAGAAGATAGTATTATTCAAGCCAACTATCGATACCCGCTATAGTCAGCGGGCAATAGTAACTCACTATGGGAGGCAATTCAGCGCAAATCTCCTGCCTTCAGGGGATGAAGAGCTTCACGTACTGGATGAGATAGCTGGCGCAGGCCAAATAGATGCAGCTACGGTTGTCGCCTTCGATGAAGGCAATTTCTTCTCGGACAAATTGCCAGAGCTGTGTGAAGCATTGGTTGAGCACGGGAAGAGAGTAATCGTTGCAGGCCTAGACCTCACTTTTGCAGGAGAGCCATTTGGACCAATGCCCACCCTGATGGCCTTGGCCGATGAAGTAGCTAAACTGCACGCCGTCTGTGTCAAGTGTGGCGGCGAGGCAACTCGTACCCAGCGGTTAATAGATGGGAAACCTGCGCCGCCAAGCGATGAGGTCATCAAGGTAGGGGGAAAGGAGTTTTACGAAGCCCGCTGTCTAGCTTGTTACCAACGGGGTTGATCAGCTAAGCGCGTAATTGGTGTCTCGCAGGCGTTGTACAAGCTCCTCGAGCATATGCAGCGCGATATCTGGCGTTAGGGTGATAATGCTCTTAAGAGTCCAGAGAGAAATCACCAAGCAAACAGTGTCTTGCGTTGCGATAACATCTGCTGATCTTGGAGCGCCGTCCAGCAGGGCCATCTCCCCGAAGAAATCACCACGGCCGAGTTTCGCTATAACCCTTTCATCTCGCATCACCTCTGCTGCCCCTGACAGGATCAAATAGAATCCTGTACCTGTTGTTCCCGCGCTCACGATTTTTGTACCAGCCGGGAATTGCTTAGTAGTCGACTTCTCGGCAATTTGAGAGAGACCTTTCTTGTTAACGCGAGAAAAAAGCGGCGCCTTTCCGATTAGATCAGCAAGCTCGTGTCTTTCCATTTGGTGATTCCTCCTGTCATTGTATAGACATATCGCTGCGCTCAATGTGGCGGCATTTCTCTGTATGATATAATACTAAACAACCTTTTTAAAGCCGAGGAGTGAGCCCAAGTGTCCTGGAGTACCACACTCAAGAATCAAGAGCAAATACGCGCGCACCTAAAAGCAGGAGAGGAAATTGCGGTTATGTTTAGCGATATTCGCGGTTTCACTTCATACACAGCAAGACGTGGAGATAAAGCCGCCTATGAGCTTTCCCGAATACACGACGTTCTGCTGAGACAGCACATCGAGGGCAAAGATGGTATTGTGGTCAAGACAATGGGTGATGGCATTATGGCTGCATTTGCTGAGCTTTCATCAGCGGTGTATGCTGCCGTGGAGATTCATAGGGCTGTCAGGAAAAGAAATGCGGAGTATCCTAGCCAGTCGATTGACATCGGGATCGGTCTGGCAAGTGGAATGCCAATAATGAAAGATATTGACTTGATAGGAAATTCAGTCAACCTTTCTCAGCGCCTCTGCACCATGGCAAAAGGGGGGCAGATACTTGTCACTGAGAGATTTGCTCATGAGACAACCCCGCCCGATGGTTGTCACTTCATGTCACTTGGTAGACGCGGGCTGAAAGGGCTCGCTGATGTAAATATATACGAAGTACAGTGGATGGGAGAATTGGCGCGTCTTTCTGATCGCGATGACATGTTTACTCTTATACTCACGGAACGAGGGACACTTGCTATTGAACTGGCAAAGAACATTCAGGCCCATATCGACAATGCAGTAGTTCAACTGGGCGCAATAGGTGGCAATGAAGATTTCTCTTCCCGGTTGCAGCGGGGGATCGCAAAGTTCACGCAAGCGGTAATCAACAAGTCACTTGCCGCAACGGGGATAGACCGTGAACGGCCGATTGACGAAGTGAACCTATCGATCGACGACGATGAAGTGACAGTACACATTGGTAAGAAACCTATTCGATTGCATGGTGTAGATCCTGCCCGAGCAAAGCTGTTTCGAGACAAGATGATCGAAATGCGACAGAGACTGCGCGCCAAGTCAGCCGAGTAGACACTAGCGGTAAATGAGGTGAGTAACATGATAAAACGAAGGCACGTATCAGCCCTGCTGCTGATTCTATCTGGAGTGATAGCTCTTGCAACTATAAACGCCTTTGCGCAGAACCTTCCAATGGGGGTGCTGCCCACACCCAGCCCCGACAAGAGTGGCCTTGAGCTTTGGGTAGACAAGACCACATACGCTCCAGGTGAGGCAATTAAGATAAGGATTGAGGCGAAAGAAGATGGATATCTTTATCTGTACGATATTGATCATGCGGGCAGCATTACTCTCCTCTACCCCAACGCATACCAGCCAGATCCCAAGATTTCCGCCGGAACAATCCGTCTTCCAGGGGAGGGATATCGCTTTACGATTGGGTATCCGGAGGGGGTTGAGACACTGGTTGCTGTTCTTGCGCAAGCGCCAATTGAACAGCTCTCAGCATCTTCAGACACTGCGTATAGACCTCTGATGATGGGACCACAGGCTTTAGTAAACGAGCTCTCTATTGAACTAACTGACACGGGATGGAGTTCTGCTTGGGTTCAATTCAGTGTCTATCAGCCAAAAGGCCTAGTTCATGTAAAGTCTTATCCAGCAGGGGCGCGGATTCGCGTTAATGGCGCGGATCGCGGCCTTGCTCCCAAGGATCTTATACTTCCTACAGGTGAAACGAAGATCACCCTATTGAAGAGTGGATATGAGTCGTTTTCTCAAACCCTAACGATCCAGGATCAAGAAGTGATAGACCTTGAGGCCCGATTACAGAAGGCAATGCCGTATTCTGGAACCTACGGAGGATCGCTTCCTCTATACCTAGGAATTGATGTGGGAACGGATAGTTTAGGCATGGAAATAGGTGCCCTTGGATCCTTTGGTCTGGCCATTGCGGTAGTATTCACCGATGAGGCCTCACCAGCTCCGGGAGATACTTACAACTTGGGGCCTGAACTAGACATTGATCTTCGCGTCCGCTTCCAGCTAGCTGAAGCTTTGACAGTAATGATAGGCGCTGGAGGAGGCTTTCAGAACACTACAGTTGCGCCTCTAGTAACCAGCAGCATTGATTCAAAAGCTATCAGCATAGAACCAGACATAGAGACAGAGATATTTCCAAGCTTTACCATTGGTTTGGAGATCAACATTGCGCACGCGCGCATCATGGGAGCATATCATCTGAGGCGAGGCTTGATAGTTGGAGTTGGCATCGGGTTTTGATGGAGGATATTAGAGGAATAAGCTCCAGTTGCCCTACTTTCGGTGGTTTTATGCTTGTTGTAGCCTATGCAGCTTCTTTACCCCGCCTGCCCTGTGAAATATCCGCCTTTCAAGTATTTCGCGGGGTGGAGTCTTACTCCACTGGGGTCTGCCGCGTTACGGTCTGTCGCATTGAAACGGCACAGGCGCAACGTCGCACACCCCGGTGAAATATAGTTGCAGATTTCACGGGGCACGCCAGGTGCAACGCTACATAAGAAACAACATGCCGACGATCATGCTTTTGCCTTTTGTAGCGTGCGCAGCTCGCCCGCCACGTTGAGATTTGTCGCATTAAAACCGCACAAGCGCAACGTCGCACACCCCAGTGAAATATAATTGCAGATTTCACGGGGCAGGCTAGGTGCAACGCTACATAAGAAATAATATATCGATGATCATGCTTTTGCAGCGTGTGCAGCTCGCCTGCCACGTTAGGGTTTGTCGCATCGAAACCGCACAGGCGCAACGCTGGAGCCTGACTACGAGGCTACATATTGTTAGTTACACTGCCGAGCATAGGCACAAGATGAAC
>CAZKFV010000049.1:0-11462 GCA_964552295.1 uncultured Thermotogae bacterium
AAAAAAACTAGAACTGGAAGTAAGGTAAAAAAGAAATATGACCATGCAAAAACCCCTTACCAAAGGGTTCTAGATTCATCGTTTATTTCCAGACAGGACAAGGAAAAACTCAAGCAAGAATATGTAGAATTGAACCCGGTAAGACTAAAGAGGAAGATTAACAGGATGCAGGACAAGTTAACTGAGCTTGCTCGTGTAAAGAGACAGGTGAACAAGAGTGAACAGCAGACCAATTTCGAGTACATTTCTACGTGAGGCAACGAATGCCCCTTCGAGTACTTTTTTAGATGAGGCAACAGGGTAGCAAGCAATGCCATGTGGCTAAGAAGCGATTGCGGGCATCATCTTATCAGAGCTGCGCTAAATCATTATCCTGCTTCCGATATTTTTAAACAAGCCATTTGTTGATTGGTACTATGCTGTCAAGGTAATGTATACCAGCCATGAAGATCTTCTGTCGCAACCGCAATTAGTCTAGAGTGATACTGTAGCTTACTAGAGCAGCACTGCAAATGTGTGCTTATTACTAACTAGTCTAGATCCTCAGTGAATCGTATGCCCAGTGGAGCAGGGCTTGTCGCTGTTTACGCCGACAGTCAAGGTCACCTGGATGGCAATTCTTTCTTAGCTGCGCAGCGTGTCTGCGCATTGCGGCCCAGCGCTTAATTTGTCGTTCGTCGTCCGGACATCTGCGCCCCATGTAGTATCTACAGTACCACTGAAACCATCCGCGAGGATCTTCTTCGTAGATCCATCCTTTTCTTTGCCACTCTGCCAGAGGTTGCGATGCATTAACGCCAAAGAAGTTCAAACTGGGATCGTGTCGTTTTGAACAAAGCCTAGCATGTGCAAACCAAGCTGACGGGAACTCGTCATTGCAGTCGGTCATGTATTTTCCTCCGAACACGCCAAGTTCCAGCATTTCCTTGGGAGTAAGTTCAGGTTGGAATTGCGGATCGAAGTTTCTTCCCATTGGTTCTTTTAGATAGTATTCGTAGCCTTTCTGCATGAGGTCGTTGACCATTACGCGCTTTGTCTTCATGGTAGATTCACCTTGCCATCATCTTTGTCTCTGGCGCTTTGCCTTTTTCCAGCGGGTAACGAAAATCCTGAATTACGACTGACAAAATGCTTTCTCGCGCCGCTGCGCTGCTGCGCCCCTGCGCGAGCATGCTTCTGATTTTTCTGACTCTCATTGCGCATCATTGTATTACGTCACCTGCCATGGAATGCAGAAGCCAACCGTTAGAAAGAGTGGCTAATCATATATGTCGGGCTTCTTCCGCGTATCCTTTTTCTGGGCGCGCCGTCGTTTCTCAGAAACGTTTCTCTTCTTTGCCCCATGGGAAACATCTGTGGTTATCCGCACGGGTTTTGGCTTGCAAAGCTCTTCCAGCCTTTCTCGCAGTTGGTGCAAGGCGATCTTCTTATTCTTGTATTGACTACGTTCATCTTGACAGACGACGATGATCCCGGTTGGTTTGTGGTGCAAGCGCACGGCTGTCTCTCGTTTGTTGACGTTTTGCCCTCCGGGCCCGCTAGAGCGAAAAGTATCCAGCTCACACTGCGAAAGCAAGTCTTTATCCGACGATGGTATTGTGAATTTCATCATATTTTTCTCTTTCCCATGGTAGTACAACGACTGGAAAACAGCTAGCCGATTTGAAGATTCTTTTCTTAGCAAGATATGATTAGCTAAAGGTGGGCTTGGAAAATTACGCTTTCAAAAAGGCCTTCGCCTCATTTTGCCCAATGTGAATCAGCTGATTGGAAAGTTCTCAGGACGTCTTTGGCAATCCGCTGTTTTACCATTTTCTGTCGCAGGCAAATCCAAGCTGCTTTATTAAATCACCAAGGCCACTTCCTCGCCGGGCATCGGTGAAAACGACCTTACCCTGTGGATTAACCCGAGAGTACTCCGCAGCTAGTGTTTTTGGGTCTATATTAACCGTGCTTTCGAGATCGACTTTGTTTATTACCAGAAGATCTGTCTGGGAGAAAATACGCGGATAGCTTTGCATGACGTTGTTTCCAGCTGTCAACGGAAGCACCACTATCTCTTCGCTGGTGCCAAGGGGGTAATCTAGCGGAGAGATAATCCCAGGGGCGTTTTCGACTAACAGGACATCGATATCACTAAGGTTGAGACTAGGGAGTGCTTTGCTGAAAGCCAGGGCATCAAGACATCCTTCTTCACCGACATTTATATTCACCGACTGCGCCCCGCAGGTGAGAAACCTTTGGTGATCTGTGTCTCCGGCAGCAGCGGAAGCAACTGTTCCTACGGCTAATCCGCAATAGACGAGTCGCTCTATGAGTTTCTCGATAATTGTAGTTCTGCCGCTTCCTATTGGCCCCATCATATTGATTGCACGAACTTGGTTTTCCCTTAATAATCGGAAATTGGCATCGGCAAGCCTCATCTGGCGGACAATAATCTCCTCATGAATTGTGACATCCATTACCTTACCCCCACGAATTATGATAAGTCCGCCCGTCTATTGCTGCAAACCTGTTGTTTGAATATGGCAGTCTTCCGACTTGTTAGAAGCAATCTGATGATGGCTATCGGTTTGACGCAATGGTTATTCATGGTAATCTTCTATTCTATGACCGACCATAAACGATTAGTGAATGTTTCCAGGTGTATGGAGCCCGCGGATCTTCTTCTGAAAGACGCTCGCATCCTTGACGTGTTCTCAGGCCAGTTTTTCGATGGTGACGTGGCGATATCAGACGGAATCATTACCGGCTTTGGGGCTAAGGATTCAAAGGAAACGATAGACCTTAAAGGCCTTTGGCTAATTCCCGGATTGATAGACGCCCACATGCACATCGAGAGCACACAGCTAATGCCAGTGGAATTTGCTCGAGCCGTTCTTCCTCACGGAACAACCACGGTAATCGCTGATCCTCATGAGATAGCCAATGTTCTTGGACTACACGGGATTTCTTACATGCTGAAAGCAACCAAGGATCTTCCTCTTGTGGTGTACGTGATGGCGCCATCTTGCGTTCCAGCCACCCACCTGGAAACGTCGGGGGCGAAAGTCAGTTCCGAAGACATCGTGCAAGTTTTGACATGGAAAGGGATACTTGGTCTGGGGGAAGTTATGAATTATCCCGGAGTGATAAATCTCGATCCGGAAATGATCCGAAAGCTTGAGGCAGCTCACGGTCGACCTATTGATGGGCATGCTCCGGGGCTTTCTGGTGCCGACCTTTGGGCCTACGTAATCTCTGGACCGCGGACAGATCACGAATGCACAACCCTTGACGAGGCTCAAGAGAAGCTTCGCGCGGGGATGCACATATTGATTCGTGAAGGAACTACAGCCAGGAATCTTGAAGCGTTACTGCCTCTGCTTACTCCGATTACAGCGCCGTTTGTGCACTTCTGTACCGACGACTGCCATCCCGAGACGCTGACCGAGGATGGGCACATGGATGGAGTCATCAGAAAGGCGATTAACCTGGGTGTTTCACCGCAGCTAGCGATATCATCGGGCACGATCCATACGGCCCGGGCGTATGGACTGGCCGACATCGGCGCTATAGCCCCTGGTTACCAAGCAAATATGGCTATTCTTTCAGATCTAGAATCGATGAGGGTAGAAAAGGTGTTCACTCATGGAACACTGGTTGCCAAAGGCGGAAGCACCGTGGCTAAGCTTGCAGATTACGATGACCAAGGCGTGCGGAGTAGCGTTAGGGTTGATACTAGAAGGATGTCGCTTGATATAATAGCGCGGCCGGGGAAAGCAAGGGTGATAAAGGTTTCTGAAGATCAAGTAGTGACAGAAGAGATAAGTGTCGAGCCGTTGATCGAGGACGGCCTGGTTGTTCCCGACATTGATCAAGATGTACTTAAGCTAGCGGTGATTGAGCGTCACCGGGCAACGGGAAACGTTGGGTTAGGCCTAGTGCATGGTTTCTCTATTAAAAGTGGAGCATTGGCATCTAGTGTAGCCCATGACTCACACAACATCATCGTGGTGGGAACTAACGATGCCGATATAGTGGCGGCGGTAGAAGCTGTCATTGAGATGGACGGTGGACAGGTCGTGGTCTCCGATGGCAAATTACTTGCTAGCCTTCCCCTTCCCATTGCCGGGTTAATGTCTGACAGGGGCCTAGCCGAGGTAGCATCGATGGGAAGCGACCTTAAACGTGAAGCAAGCAAACTTGGTTGTAGCCTTCCTGCTCCATTTATGGCCCTATCATTTCTTGCTCTTCCCGTGATACCGTCTTTAAAGCTAACTGATCTTGGGCTTGTTGACGTCGATAGGTTCGAGATTGTACCGCTATTCGTGGGCGATGAATAGGGTTGTCATTTTGACGTGCAAACAGTAACAAACTAGTTACATCAGGTAGCCTTAATTAGTGTAGGCATTACTCTATGCTGGTGTAGAAAGCTGTTCTACAACACGTGTCAAGCCCATATCGTGCGATCCCTTAACCAACAAAACGCTTGGACTGCCGGCCAGGGAAGCGGTAATACAGGCTTTTAGATCGTGTTTTTTGCAGAGAACAAAGCACTCGCTTAACGAAGCCCTCTGTGCAGCTTCTGTTGTAAGTTCTCCTACCGGAAATATGGGACTGATCCCAAGCTGTAACGCAAGAGCTATCACTTCGTCATGATAATCAGGCGAGTTCTTACCCAGATCAAGCATATCCCCAAACACGAATGCTTTACGTCCTACCGGTAGCTTCAAGCCTGCAAGCGTCATAAGAGCGGCGCGCATAGACTCGGGATTAGCGTTGTAGGAATCATCTAGGATGTAACCAAAAGCCGCTTTTACTAGATTTAGGCGGTGCGCAAATGGCAGGAACGACTTTATACGTTCCTCTATCGCTTGTGGTTTCATTCCAAGCTCAAGGGCCACTGCTACTGCCAGCAGAGCATTAGTGGCGTTATGCGTACCAAGAAGGCGCGTTTCCAAGTGCAGTTTAGGTTTTTCTATGTCGATGACTAACCCGCTATCTTTGTAAGAGATTCGTGCTGATAGATCAGCCGTACTCAAACCGACGGTCTTTATCCTTGCATTGCACGTCTCTGCAAGCCGGGCGAGGGCGGGTGAGTCTACATTTACAAAAGCTTTACCCCTTTCTGGAAGAGCTCTTATCAGATCCCACTTTTCATTAGCCACCGACTCTACATCTCCAAATCCGGTCAAATGGCCTTGACCAGCCAGGGTAATCACTGCAATTTCGCAAGCCAGAAGACCGGCAAGCGTCTTAATTTCCCCTGGCTGGATGGTACCAAGCTCGTAGATTCCTACCTTAGCACTTCTGGGCATTCCAAGCAGTGCCAGTGGAAGTCCGATCTCGGTGTTGTAGTTTTCGAGGGCAGAGTAGACTTCCATTTCGTCTTCAAGCAAATGGAAAAGAAGCGATCTGGTGGTAGTCTTGCCGCAAGTCCCGGTTATGCCCACAAATATAGCATCAAGCCCCTGACGCCAAGCTGCAGCAAGTATCTGTAGGGCGTAGATTACATCATCAACTATGATCAAGTTTGAGGCGTTCTCAGGTATCGATGATTCATCGGAGATCAAGGCCGCGTGTGCCCCACGGCGGAATGCTTCTTCAAGGAAGGCATGCCCGTCAACGCGGTTTCCTTTGATAGCGATAAAAAGATCCCCAGGCTTGATGACGCGTGAGTCGTGAACCGCGCGAGTTACTCCATTATTTCTTGCCTTGAGGATCTTCCCACTGGTAATTTGTGCTATCTGCTTTGGTGAGAACACTCTATCCTTTCGGCTCTACCTTGGACTCTTTTGGCATAACCATGGGAACGGTCACTTCTCGTGAATCGTAAAGGAAATACCCGGTGACGTCGGTTCTAACCTTCTCGATGCCCTGCATCCCGGTTAGGACAGAGTAATCCCAGGCAAAGAGCTCTACCGTTAGCGTATCGTAGGTTGGCAGGTCGTGGATTGTCTCGATAACGTCGTCGAGTGATTCAAACTCAATTGGCGCCTCCCCTTCTTCCAGCAGGCGTGGCCCGCTGTAGGCCCGCACGGTAACATCGTCTGCAAAAAGCCAAAAAGGCACTTCTATCTGGCCTTGGATTGTCTTCACATCACCTTGATAAGTCTGAAGATCCACCGAGTAATAGATTGTATCTCCGGGGGCATAGGAATCCTTATCCAGCTCAAGATGATTTATGCGCATGGCTTTAATATCTTGCGTAATCTGCATAGTTGCTGTTATTCGTGTTATCTGCGGGTCGGAAAAATCGTTGTACTGCAAAAAGTTAACGATTCCAGCCAGCTGCCATGGAGGATAGATTGCTATGTCTTGTGTGCTCAAGAAAAGATCACGCCTTTCCAGAGGAACGGACATTCCATCCCCGATTACTTGGTAATTAACCTCTACTGTGCCCTGACCGATTCGGTCAAGCGTCTCGTCGATCGCATCCAACCCGCAAGAAAGGATCAAATCAGGCATGATCCGCGGCTCATCAACCAGCTCTATGCTAAAATTTCTAGTTACCTGACTGTCCAAATCGAGAACGCCGATTGCGAGGTCAACCATGCACGCCTGGCGTCCGATCACTCCGGCAATGCCGCTGACTCGGTCTTCCAGAATCGCGCCTTGCGTATCACTGATAGTACCCAACTTGAACGACGAGTTGTAAGCTTTCATCGTTTCGTATATATGAACCTTTGTAAGGGGAAAATCAGCGCTGCCATTTGAAAGCAGAGAATGGCCAAACGCGATCAAGACATCGTGGTCTCTATAAGTTACCGTGCCCAATGCACCGATCGTTATATCCCCGCTTGCCAGAGCCACACCGATACCGCTTCCCGCCTCAAGCTCGGCTGCCGTTGCGGCTTTGTTGCTTGTTCCTCCGGAAAGCGGGATCAGGCTAAGACCTAATGAGGACAACCCATTCGCTTGAGAGGCGACTGTAGCAGGCAGAAAATCGCCCAAGGTGCCAGTAGGTGACTCGCCTGTGAATCCGTGCATCAGGGTAGTCACAGATCTACCCGAAATGCCGCTTACCAGAAGTGGTGAACTTACGGGATAAGAGAAGATCGTGTCAGGGTTATTCATCAACTGGTCAGCTTTTGGTGCCGTTGCTAATTGACAGAGCTTAACCCCTCTCAGGATACTATCGGTATTTGCACCAGAAGACAGACTACCATCGATGGAATCTATCATCCCCAGCATGTGCTCAATCGGGGTTACGAGTCCGATAGGCGTTAGATCCTTTGACCAGACAGCAGCTCGGCTCAAGGCGCCGACCAACTTGCCGTCTATGTAAATAGGACTTCCGCTCATCCCCTGAGCTATCCCCCCCGACCTTCCGATTGCCTCCCCGCTTACCCGAACAACTATAAAATCCGATGACTCCCCTGGCTCATCGATTACCCCGATCACAGACACATTGAACTCACTGATGACATTATCTGCTACAACTGTCTTTCCTATGCCAGCCATCCCCGGCTTTACTTCGCCTAACAACATAAAATCCACGCTAGACCCGGCAAAACCAACAACTGCTATAACGGTCAGCACAATCGTGCAGATGAGAACTGATTTCCTTCCCACGCTTCCTCCTTACAAAAAGATACGGTTAGATTTAAAGCACTGGATAACAATGCCCATTGCACAAGCATAAATATCCAAAGCGCTTATTACAAGAACAACCGCCGGCCTTGGCAAATTTTGACACCAGAAATCTTGTGCGACGTTGCGCTTTTGGTCTTCTAATCTTGTGTAGCGTTGCACCTTGCTTGCCCCGTGGAGTCTTACTCCACCGGGGTGTGCAACGTTGCGCTTGTACGGTTTCAAGGCAACAAACCCCAACGTGGCAGGCCACAGTGTGGCAGGCCACAGCGTGGCAGGCCCCAGTGAAGTAAGACTCCACCCCGCTAGATACGTGAAAAGGTGGTCATTTCGCAGGGCAGGCGGCGTAAACAAGCTGCGCACGTTACAAAACCAAGAACCCCCTTAACACGGTGGTTGGTGCAACAAATTAGAATCTAGCTTTGGAAAAATGGCTGAATCTTCACTTTGTGCCAAGAATCGAGAAGCGAATGAGCATCAGAACGGGGATTATTTCTAAGCGCCCGATCCACATGTTAAATGACAAGGCAAGTTTACCGATAGTGGGCATTTTAGGGCCTGTTATCCCTACTGAGAGGCCAACATTTCCTTGAGCGCTTGCCACCTCAAAGAGAACATCAGCCAGGCTGAATTGAGGAGAGGTGGTATGTAACAGCACAATCACGCCGAGAACAAGAAATATCAGCCACAAGAAAGTCACCAGCGCAGCATCCTCCAGCCGGTGACCAATCTCCGATTCATCGATAGAGGTGTGACCTATTCTGAACGGGACTATGGCCCCTTCAGGAGATACTATCTTTCGGAAGCGCCAGCTTACTCCCTTCATCAGAATGAGCATGCGTATCACTTTGATTCCGCCTGCGGTGGATCCTGCCGCCCCGCCAAAGACCATTCCGGCAGAAAGCAGTAGCTTAGCGGTGGAGCTCCAGCTTCCGATGTTTGCACTCTGAAATCCGGTGCAGGTCATGGCCGAAACGAATTGAAACGCGGACTCCCGGAGTGACCTCAACGGCCCGAGTGTAAGCAGGTTCTCCAGAGCTACAAATAATGATCCCATAAGTACTATAGTGAGCATCCAACGGGTTTGAGGGTCCTTCCAGATAACCTCGCCCTTTCCTCGCATTAATTCGTAGTGAACAGCGAAGCTTATCGCTCCGAAAAGCATTATTGGAATAAGGGCAAGCTCTATGGCAAGGCTGTTATAGGAAGCGATGCTGTTTGCTGTTATGCTAAACCCGCCCGTAGAAATACCCGTCATAGCGGTGTTTAACGCGTCCCAGATGGGCATTCCCGCGCCCCACAGTATGATTGTGCTGACGAATGTGTACAGCAGGAAGATCCACCACATGGTGCGCAGTGTGGAGACAATACTGGGCTGAATCTTTTCGCCTCGCGCCTCAGCGTAGTACAGGCTGTACTTTGCTGCTCCAGGCCGCGGCCCGGCGATGATGGTAAGCATGAGTACAATCACCCCCATACCGCCTATCCACTCTATAAAGCTGCGCCACCATTGAAGCGTTCTTGGAAGCAGGTCAGCGCGTGCTGCCATGGTTAATCCAGTTCCTGTATAGCCAGAGATAGACTCAAAGAACGCATTTGTTGGATCGAGAAAGTGAAGGACAGTAGGCGATGCGGCGCCATTTTGTTGAGCAGCGGATGCAATTAGGATGAAGGGAAGCATTCCAAGTGCTGCCACTAGTAGCCAGCCGAAGGCGGCTGTAATCATACCGTGCCTTAACTTTGCCTCATCTGCTTTTCGGAATGGAAAGTATAGAAGAGATCCCAAGGCAAACGATGACAACGCTGTGATTAACAGGGGCGATACCGCGTAAGTCTCGTGAAACACGAAAGGTACAATCAAAGAAATCAGAGCCATTGCCCCGACTACAGGAACAAGTGTGCCCAGATCTCTTAAGATGATTCTTAGGTCCGACTGCAGCAATGGACTGCGAGGTGTCATCCCGTTAGTTTGTCGATCAACTCATCGCTCGCCCTCTCGATGGTGAATATGGTCAACACATCATCTGGGGCGAAGATCGTTTCGGGAGATACGATTTCCTTCTTTTCTTCTCGTTCAACGGCGACGATGTCCATCGAATCGGGGATAATGTTTCTATTTACACATTCGGCAAACGACTTCCCCGCCAGTACAGAACCCTTTCTAAGCAATATGCGAAAGATCTGGTCATTTTTCGACAGGATTGTGAAATCCTTGACTTTTGGTCTTTTGACTGCGGTGTACAGATGATTTGCAACAACCTCTTCGGGATTCTCCATAACACTTGCGCCGAGGCGGTTAAAGAATTCTGCGTGATCTTTGGAATTAACGATAGAGACAATCGATGGTATCTTTAGCTGCTCTGCTAAGGACACAACCATCAGGTTTACTGCATCATCGCTGGTGGTGGTTATCAGCGCGTCAGCTCTTTCCGAGCCAGCTTCACGCAATGTTGCAGCCAGGGTTGCATTTCCATTGAGGACGGTGATGTCAAACTTGTTGCTTATGTCTCGGGCACGCTCAGGATTTGCTTCAAGCACCACAACATTGTTCTTCTCCTTGGTCGCAATTTCGATCAAGCTCAGCCCAATGCTTCCTGCCCCGACAATAATCATATACATAATTCAAACCTCCCCAACAACTCAGGCATGATAGCACAGAATTGATTGGTGATCAACGGCGAATATCAAGAAAATATATATACTAACAGCTATCTCTCAGAATGCATGTTAACCCTCGCCAACTAGTTTACAACATGTGGCTATGCAGTCAACCCGGGCTATCCGATTGCTGGGCTAGCTGATATGTTATTTCAGTTCAGTTAAAATGGCTTCACTTGCGTTTTCGTTTGGGCGCAAGAAGCATTGACCATAAGGGGATTAGTGATGAAAAGAGCAATAGCAAATACCATTTTGATACTTGTGGGCCTCCTGATACTAGCTGGCTGTGGTCCAACGCCGCTGAATGTTGAACCAACGGCCCAGTTTGGATTTTGGCCAGAGAATGAGTTCCGCTACACACCGCTGCTTGTGTGGTTTGATGCCAGTGGCTCTTTTGATACTGATGGAGAAATAACATCTTACAACTGGGATTTTGGCGACGGCTCTAGCGGCAACGGGATGACCGTACAGCACACCTATTCCGAGCCGGGCGAGCACGTCGTAACACTGCGAGTGGTTGACAACAAAGAAGGACAAGGCCTAGCAAGCCTGATGGTGCCAGTATTCGCTGTTCCAAATGGGCAGTTACTGCGTCGCTACGCCTGGCACTACGAGGGCGAAGAGCAAGCGCTCGAAGTGCTCATACCAGAACAACTGTATCAAAACTATCACTCGCAGTATCGTCCTCCCCTTGTTGGAACCTACAAATACGATGATTACGTACTGGAGCCATTAGACGATCCGACATTATTGGACATAAGCACAGCACTGTGGGCAAAAATCGACGATACAGATGTCGAATATGCCAAACTTGCCCTCTCATTTGTGCAAGGTGGAATTGACTATGCTGTTGATCCTCCCGGGTTTGAGTATGCCCTCTATCCGCTGGAGACGCTGGTGGACAAAGAAGGCGACTGCGAAGACACAACCATACTCTATGTCAGCCTGCTTCGAGCGCAAGGGATTTCATCAAAGATTGTTGCAGTCGACACTGACCGCGACAACATGCCTGACCACATTCTTGCCGTAGTATCTGTCGAACCTTCATTTGAAGATAAGATACACTGCAGGGCAAGTGAAAGTATCGGCTTTTTTGACATCCAAAGCGGCTTCTTTGCTATAGCAGAAACCGCAGCAGATCCCGACACAAGCGGCTACATAAGCCTTGGCTGCGACCCATGGGGTATCGAACAATCCGATTTCAAGGATACATGGGATTTGTGATTTGG
>CAZKFV010000050.1:0-4573 GCA_964552295.1 uncultured Thermotogae bacterium
CTCCAATACTACCTGAAACCGAAAGGTAGGCGAGTACCTCTTCCCTTTGCTACTCACTGCTATCACCTCTCTCCTCCTGAGGTGATCTTATCACACTTCCTCTCCTCCTCTTAGCACTTCAAGTGGTACAGGTTTTCCACCGCGGGGCCGTAAGGCTGATACACACGATTACCAGTTTTACTTAGCCCTTAACGATATTGACCATACTAAGACCAAGGCCAACAGTCCACAGACCAATGGGATCTGTGAGCGATGGCACAAGACGATGTTGGATGAATTCTACCAGGTATCACTCCGCAAGAAGATCCATCGTGACATCGATGAGTTACAGAAGGACCTTGACCACTGGGTATACAGGGACAACCACGTACGTGTACATCAAGGCAAGACACCGATGGAGACATTTGAGGAGAATCTGACTTGGCAAGAGAGAAGATTTGGAGTATGAATGAGGAGGAGCAACTGACAGCTGTGGCTTAGTCCGACAGGCGGCCCCGGAAAGGGTGACTGTCAGATTAAGTCGTGACTACTACATATCATTCCCAAAAAAGTCTTCAGTTATGACTTCACCCCTGTCGATGAGAAGATGAGAGAAGTTGTCGAGTTATTCGAAGGATATACGCACAGACTGTACTAGACGAAACAGCCAACACCTTTACAGGACTACAAAGACGGCCAGAAGCACGGAGGCCTAAACGCCGGGGACGTGTTGAGACCAGACCGAGACAAAGATGGATGCGTGTGTGAATAGCTGCTGTACATACACGCTTACCGAGTATCTCGAGTTGTCATAATACTTGAGGTGACCTACGTGAGCCCAACTGGCTGGCCGTAGATGGCGAACGCCGTTTTCCTGACAGACTCGTCTACCCTCTCATTGCAATCGACAGATCCAATCCCATTCCGGGGAACTCGCAAAAGGTAGCTCACGGCATCTCTAGAGAAACGGTGGTCATGTAATAGATTCCCACCGTTGTAGTAATTATATGCAGGGTTTGTCCTGCTGTTGTTATCTGCCTTATCCTATCAATGTCCTTCCCGAGACTGTACTGCACTAGGGTCATTATGGATTCTGCTTCGTCCTTTTCCAATCTACCCACCTTCATTAAGGCTGCGAAGAACATTCCCGAAGCGTCGCCTGCATCACTTACGCCTTCTCCTGTAGTCATAGAGTACAAGAAGGAGAGAGTTACCTGTTTTACTGACGAGCTTTCACCTATTAGTTCAAATAACAAGTTTTTGCCGTTGTTTCCAAATAACCTGGGACGACCGTCTTCAAGCGGAGACTCTTCCCATGATATGGATGGTAAATTAAGTTTAGCCATTCCTATGTCTAACCATCTCTTGATCTCAGCTCGGGTTCCGAATTCTTGTTGATTAACAGTGGTTGGTTCATTAGTCGATTTCGGAATAGCGCTATAGGGAACGGCGCTATACTCACCCTCAGGCGTCGTTGATGTACTCGTCTCGCTCGTCTGATTCCGGGGTTGTTGACTCACTACAACATCACGCTTTATAAGAGGGTGTTGCGAACCGACAAGCGCCGCAACAATTAATAGAACCATTACTAAGTCCACTGTTGAAGTAACCCTGCTTCCCCGGTCTCCTTTTTTGAAACCACTGGCTGCTTCAATTAGCAAACCTATTCCTAAGAATCCACTAATTACTGAACATGCAATCAACCAGCCAAGATTAAGCCTAGCTAACAGAAATGCTGGAACAATAATTACTACAAGCCAGCCAAGAGCCAGGTTAGCTGCGCTATCTTGCTTAATAGAGTGGCTTTTTATCTCCTCTTGATCTTGGTCGCTTGTGTCCATATTGCTGTCTGAAATGTTGGACAGACGCAATTTAGCTACAGTGCGCCGCCCAATCCCCCGCACTTTCAACAGGTCATCTACTGTGTGGAACTTGCCGTGCGCTTCACGATACGCTACCAACGCGGTCCACTGCTCATGAGAAAGCCCTTGTTCCCTTAGTTCCACATAAGTGTCGACACCATTAACTAGGGAAAGAAGTTCAGTATCTTCATACTTATCCATGGCGTACAAAACTATAGTACTAAGCTTTCTTCATTACTAGTCTTTACATTACCCATTAGCAAGTGCGCGCAGGAGAGATTATTCTTTCAGTAAGTCATTTAACGGGTTTTACTCAGCATGATCCATCGCCTTCTGCAGCCTTCAGAGAGGCGTTTCGGTAAGGAGATAGGCCAATCTGTGCAAGCAATAGCCAAGCGCTTCGGGGTTTACAAGTCTACCGTAGACAAGATGGTCACGACCGATCTAAGGAAGATTAAATCCTTTCGTCAACCGGCGTTCGCAGGATAAGAAGGGGGAACCATGACAGGAACAAGCGTTGAGCTTACCCCTCGAGGCATTATACATATCAGGATTTCTCTGGTTTCCCGAAAATCCTGTGTTTTGCTTCCTCAATCTCGTTTTGATCAACCAGTAGCCTCTTCTTTTTGTCGAAGGCCTCTGTAACTTGCAACTCTGCGGCTTTGGACTTTGGCTTACCACCTGCAATATAGTGAATCTCAAGATGAACCCACTTTGGCCATGGTTCCCTTCCGCTTATCAAGCCCGCCTTAATTTTCAATCCTTTTTTCGCTTCGATAACCTTCTGTGCGTGACTCAATCCCGTGTAATCCTTATCGTCTCCCTTATCTGGATCGCCGTTTAGTACTAGTACAGTACGTATCCTTAAAAGCTCAATCTCTACCTGTCCTGGGTTGAAAAAGTATCCTGTTACACAGAACCCTTCCGGGCTAGCTTCTTTAGACAAAAACAGTTCGGCAAACTCTATTTCAGGATCATATTCCTGCTTCTGCCAGTCGTAAAACTCTCGCTGTAGGTCGTTCTGCCTCTCCTGCAACTTATTCTGCCTGTCACTGAGGCTGTTTGTCCTCTTGTAAGCACAGTATAGCAACCAAGATAAAACGGGCATTGCAATAGCAGATACTACCGTCGCAATGATCGATGCATAATCCCACTGGCTCAAAACAACTGATACAGTCTGAATCAACTGACAGCGCTCCTTGCCCTGTTCCACGGCCACAAGATAGAAAGGAACGATCTACGTTCCTTAGGAGCCAGCAAAGGTAGTTGCTATTGTAGACTAAGGGCCAGGATCCGCCATTGGTCGCGATCACTTCTCAACTCTGTTATCAATTCATCCTTTGCCGCTACGATAGCAGACCAGTTTGGGCTAATCTGGGAGTGTTCGGAGTCACCTGGGCCTCTGGGTCGATGCCGGACTCCAACCGCATCAAGCCCCCCAACCAATTCGTCAACTGATCACGGGTAAATCCTGTAATGCAGTGCAAGTCTTTCATCTTATACATAGCACCTTAGCCTACAGTGGCCACAGGTTGCCCAAGGTGAAGCGTGAAACCCTAGCGATGGACGTCTGTCCTCTCGCTGCTCCCGCTCATACTTTTCTACGTAGGCCTTCAAAGCTTCCATTGTTACCCAGTTTAAGGACCGGCTTTGATCTTTCGCGACCTTGTAAAGCCGTTCGTATAAGCTATAGTAGTCAATACACCTGACATTCGTGTGATATCCTTGTGAAGAAGCATTCTGTCAATAGACCTGATTACAGCGCCATAGATTGTCTCACGGAGGTTCACGGCATATGCATACACCCATTTGACCTGTCAATGAGTAGCGACAATGCTTGACAAGGCCCCTTTCTGTGGCTGTGAGTAGCGGTGATCTCTGATTGCCCGCACGGGGTTTCGGAATGACTCGTCAAAACATACGCCTCTCTGCCCTTCTATTGCTGGACTTCACAGCCAGAAGATGACTCCGATTCAAGTGTAACCACATGATGAGAACAGACTAAAGGACGTCTAGCAAGAATACCTTACTAGACATGCGGCGGGCTTTCAGCGAGGTTCTCCCAGAGTTGGAAAGTATGTTCATCAAGTAAGTAACGCATTACAATAACATGATTGAACCGCTTTGCTGTCGTTCTTTCCTTAGTACTAGCTTATGGTAGATACGTCACTTGTGCATAATACTATGTTGGGGTAAGGAGGCTAAGCATGATTGACGAAGCATTCCATCCAATGTTCGAACTCAGTATGGGGGGACATCACTATTTCTCCGTTTTAGGTCGTGCATTATTCACAGCGCAACATCTAGAAATGAACTGCCGAGCCATCATTGGATTTCTCCACATGCGAGACCAAGTGATACAACATGGGTCATCGATCCTCGAGGACCCAATATTCAAGGCAGAGATCAACAGAATATGCAAGAATACTCTGGGGAAGTATGTACGCAGACTCAACAACCGCTTCACCTTGTCGGATGACGTCTCGTTTGATATGGCCACAGCAGTCACGGCAAGGAACGAGCTTGTGCACTCTGTGGCAATGGGCGTTACGGACCCTCTCGACTCTGAACTGGAAGAACGCATTGACGAAATTCGCGAGTTGGTGGTAAAAATTGCCACAGCAGACAAGAATATTTCGGCACTTCTTCATATTCTTAATAGAGACCCGCTGCCCACCAGACACTACTGGGAGTCATACGAAGACAATGTTGCAGCATGGGTGACAGGGGAG
>CAZKFV010000051.1:0-8944 GCA_964552295.1 uncultured Thermotogae bacterium
GTAGGAGTCATTTTGCTTAAGATACTCTTCAGGAGAAAGCCCTGTTTTTTGGATACGTGAAACTGTCTCTCCATCCACCATTGCCCCAGCGGCGTCGGTCGGGCCATCGCGGCCATCGGTCCCCAGCGAGGCAACGACTACATTGTTCAATCCCTTGATGCCGATGGCAGCTGACAGCGCAAGCTCCTGATTACGACCACCTTTTCCAGTGCCGCGGACAGTTACAGTGGTCTCTCCGGCCGCGAGCAATAGCGCTGGCAGAGGAAGCGGCCGACTATGCCAAGCTTCTTCCCTGGCTAGTGAAGCTAGAACCTTGCCTACCTCGCGCGCTTCGCCTTCGAGTGTGGTGGTGAGCAGAAGCGAATGATATCCAAGTCTTTCAGCCTCTTTGATCGCAGCTTTTGCTGCTGTAACTCCTGAGCCCACGATCACGTTTGTCACCCGCTCAAACAGCATATCACCGGGTTTGGGCGTTTCTTCGATTTTCCCGGCTGTCCCAGCCTCAAGCCGTTTTCTCACTGTGCTTGGGATCTTGTCCCATAGTCCATAGTGCTGAATGACCCAAACGGCGTCCCCGAATGTGGTCGGATCGCCAACGGTGGGCCCTGAGGCGATTACATCTAAAGGATTGCCAACGACATCAGAAAGTATGAGCGTGATGACCTGTGCAGGGCAGGCGCGGCGTGCGAGTTGTCCTCCCTTCAACTGCGAGAGATGTTTTCGCACGGTATTTACTTCCTTTATTGTTGCCCCACAGTTAAGGAGTAGCTCATTGGTAGATGTTAAATCTGATAGAACTATATCGTTTTCAGGCAGGGTCAGCAGGGCTGACCCACCACCTGATATGAGGACAATGACAAGATCTTCCTTGCTGGCTTCATCGATGATGGCAGCTATTTTTCTTGCGGCCCGCAGTCCACGCGCGTCAGGGATTGGATGTCCTGCAGTGGCTATTTCGATCTTCTCTGTCGATGCCTCGTATCCATCAGCAGTGACTACAAGCCCGGCTGTAATCCTTTTGCCGAGAATTTTCTCCAATGACGAAGCCATCTTAGCTGACGCCTTTCCCATTCCAACAATGATCACCCTGTTTACTTGGGAGAGGTCGATTGACTTGTCAGGGGTGTTTAGTCTATCTCCTTTAAGGTGCAAGCTTTGCTTCAGGCATCCCTCGGGGTGAACCACAGTGAGGGCTGCCTGCATTATTCTTTCAAGATCTGCACGAATGTTCTTTATTGGTCTGCCCCCACATTTAGCAATGAACGCTGCTGCTCAAACTCGGCCAATTGTCCTCTTATGTGAATCTCCGCTTCTTGGGTATCCATTTCTTGAGTTTCCATAACCAGTCCTAGAAAACGACCTTGCCATAGAACGCGCAGTATATCAAGCACCTCAGATTTGCCTGAATCAGAGTAGGCGGTGATTGCTAGGTATACCGCCTTAACCCAAAGGGAAAGAGGAAAGGAGTAATCAGCAAGTTCGCTTGATGCAATATGATCTAGCTTTCTTATTGTCTCCTTCAGAAAGGCCATTTCTGGTCGGTTAAGTTTTTCATAGCCAGTGCTGAATCGACGCAAAAGATCTCTTTGATCGACGAAAATTTCCGCTGGCTTAATGTCGGGCATCTCGCCCAACCTCTCTACCGGTCGAATTTTGTGGATGGTTTGGATATAGCTACAGTAGTAATCGATCAGCCGAAACAGCGTTCCCACGACCTGGTAGAACATGGGCACTAGCAATACGTCCGGATCGGCATACTGCTTTGTTGATTCGTGCTCTTTGACTCCCAATACGGCCTCTGCAATTCTCATCTTTTTCGCCACGGCCACCAGGGTGATGAAGATATCGATACCAAATTTCTCTGGGAAAAGCTCATGCTGAAGAAGGTGCTCCAGTAAACCGGCGGATATGCCGTATTCGCCTCCGATCGGTTGGCGTATCCCAATACCAAACAGGACGTTGGTCAGGGGAAAGGCTATCTGGTTTGTAATAACTCCGTCGTAGTGATGTCGCAGGTAATAAGGAACGATCAGGTCTCTGCCTTCTAAGATCGGTCCGGCAAGCCTCTGGATCCAATCGGGCTGAATGCTTGTCAGGTCGCCGTCTACTAGAGCCACCGCGGCAGCGCCCCTCTTTTGAGCAATCTCCAGAATCGTCTTCACACCGTTACCCTTTCCCGGGCCCCTAGCTTGCTCAGTAAAGATGATCTGCGTTCTGGTGCTTGCTTTCTGAGCCTGCTCACGTGTGCCGTCAGTGGAGAAGCCGTCCGAGACCACGATCAGCGAGCTCCTAGTGGGAAAGAACTCCTGCAGGCCTTGGTCCACCATTCTTACTACATTGAAAACGGTATCGGCGCAATTCTTAGTGCAAATACCGACAACGATTTCAGATACATGATGTAACATATATACTCCTATTTTAAGCTATTGTCTCTTGTCTATGATATCATTTATATATCTTTCCAGCTTCTCCAAACTGTAATGCCTTTTCCCTAATGTGAAGTTGTGATCGACCATTGCTAGCCTTGTCGAGGGACTGGCAAGTACTTCAACGGCCTGCTTGGCCGCGCGGTGAACTATCGACTGATCCACGGAAACCAGGCCCGACTTAGGTTCGTACTTGGCCTTATCACCAAGGGATATCACATCGAACCCCCTTGGTTTGATGTCAGCCCGGTAAATCGGGTACTCGAAAATTGCCACCGGTAGCCGAGCCCAAATCGCCTCTAAGAACTGATTTCCCCAGCCCTCAAATAGCGAAGGGTAAGTTACTAGATCGGCAAACACGTAGCAATCCCAGAGAGAGTATAGGCGATGACCTCTCTCCTCCGCCCGCCGGGAACGGATACTTTCCCCGATGAAGCGTGTCTCAATGCCGGTTTGCTTGGCCATGTGCTGCAATCGGTCGAGGTACCCATCTGTCCGATCCTCCGGGGACCCGGCCTCCGGGGTCCCGGCCAAGACAAACACTACTTGGCGTTCTCTGTCGAAGTCTCTGCCATCATACAGTCCACTATCTCGCAATCGTGCCATGTTTGACGGTTTATTAAGTTGCTTCACCAAGGCAATTGCCAGTTCGATGCCCTTGCGCTCAACGATGCGGGTGGCTTGCAGGACTAGGATATCGTTTCTCCCAACTCCGATCGAGTCACGGAAGCCGCGGTTGTATGAGTCAACACCCCATGGGGAACCAGAGAAGTCAAACACATTGGGAATGATAATAGACTCTAGGCTGCTTCTTTTGCGAAGTTCAATTTGGGCTAGGCTGTTTATGACCACGTGGGTGATCAATTTGTCTTTAGGGGGCAGATATTCCTGGGCAAGGCGGCGCACAACTTTGCAAGTTGGTTTCATCTGCCGGAAGCTTTCCCAATAGAAGTCGTGATGATGTGCCACTACTGGAATCCCCAAATCACGTACCACCCGCGCAAGCCCCACTGCGGCAGGAAGATTAAGCCCAATTGACCAGATGTTGTTAGGTATCAAGAGGTCAATTGAGAATGTTTCGATGAATGTCCGCAACTGGTCTTCTATCCTCTCTGCTAGACCCAGTATATCGTTTTCGAGTTCCTCTTCGCTGCCATAATCGTTCAGACTGAAAAATGCATTGCGGTTAATCCGTTCGATGTCATCACGGTGATTATGGAGTTCTTCAATGGCAAATCCATCGAGACTGCCAAGATTGCCTGCACAGAGATGGACTACGTGTCCCAATTTCTCCAGAACGATCTTCCATTTGTCCATTTCCAGCGAGACCCCATCGGTGGCGCCGACTTTATAATGACAAAGGCCTATGCTGCTCATTGATAGTCCTCCATTGGTTTTTCGGTTCTTTCTGATTTGCCAGTTTGTTATTGCTTAACGCCACCAGCTGTCAGGCCTTCCGTCAAGAATCGTTCTAAGGCCAAAAAGAGTATCACTACCGGTATTGTCATTACTGTAGAGGCGGCCATAACCACATGAGGACGAGGGGTGGGGTCATTGAAGATCATGCTGATTTTTATTGGCATGGTAAACATCTCTCGGCTGTTTAAGAATACAAGCGCGTACAGAAATTCGTTCCAGGCTATCATGAAGGTGTAAATGGAGACAGATACTAAGGCGGGGATTGACAGAGGAAGGGTAATACGCCAGATAACACCTGAGCGACTGCACCCGTCGATTAGCCCAGCCTGCTCTATCTCTGCAGGTATAGTACGGAAGTAGTTGGCTAGCATGTAGAGCGCTACGGGAAGTGTCTGGGCAAGGTAGGTAATTATCAGTACCGGAAGATTATCTTGAACCTCGAATCCCAGTCTACCACCTATCTTAGCGATCATGGCAAACAGGGGGATGATCAATAATACACCCGGGAAGAGATAGACCAAAAGGACGCCATTTAATAGTGTGTTCTTGCCTCGAAAGCGAAGTCTAGCAATGGCGTAGGCCCCTAGTGTGGAAAGGATAACCGCTATAATCGCTGTGGGGATTGCAACTTTAATACTATTTAATATATTGTTACCAAAATCCCAAAAATTTGGGTGACTGGGGTCGAAAAGCTCTCTGTAAGCATCGAGGCGTAATGCGCTAGGGACATAAACCGCCTCTCGTCCCCCAATCTCCGCGTAAGTCTTAAACGAAGAGCTGGTCATCCAATAAAACGGAAACAGGATGCTGGTAAGAAAAAATGTCAACATCAGGGCAAATACAAAACGAGGCCAGGTAATTGAGCGTGCTAGGCGATCTATCAGGCTCGTGCGTTGCCGTGGCTTTTCTCTGGTTTTTGCTCTCATTTCGTCCCTCGCATGACGGTACGCACGTAAATCATCATGAAAATAACCAAAACTGCCAGAAGGATCATTGCATTGGCTGCGCCTTTGCCAAAGTTGAATGCCTTGAAGCTAAACTGGTATGTAAGCACCGGAAGAACGTTAGTACCGAAGCCTCCTCCAGTCAACAGAAATATGTCATCAAATTTGTTGAATGTCCAGATCAATCGGAGCAGGAAGACAGCACCCAGGACGTATCGCAGTTCGGGAAGAGTGATATGGCGGAACTTATCCCAAGCATTTGCCCCATCCACTCCTGCTGCCTCGTACAGCGTTTTATCAATTGCCTGAAGTCGGGCTAATATCATCAGCATGGCAAAAGGAAAATAGCGCCAGGCCGTGAATACGATAACCAGTACCAACGCAAGCCCCCGTGTGGCAAGATACGCCACCGGCGTATCAATCATTCCTAGCCTCATCAGTAAGTCGTTTAACACACCTGAAGGGCGTGGGTCGAGTATCCAACGCCAAACAAACGCCACGCTGACTATGGGTGCAATATAGGGAAACAGGAAGATAGCACGTACTGTTCCACGGCCGCGAAACGGCTTGTTAAGAAGCAAAGCAGCAATTAGGCCTAATAGCACGGTTACCGCCGTTGCCACAAATGAATATACAATACTTGTGATTGCTGCGCCCCACACGCGCAGGTTCTGGAACTTGAAGGCAAAGTCGGTAACTACATTGCGGTAGTTATCCCATCCTACAAACGGAGCGTGGAAGACATCGTTGAGGTTTCTCAGGGTGACATCATGAAAACTTATCCAGACACTAAATACAGCGGGAAATAGAACTAAACCAAAAACGATGAGTGCGGTAGGAGAGGTTAACGCCCAGGCAAGCCGGGCCTCACGTGCCTGTAGGGTGTTCCATTTGTCTGGTGAAAATACCGACAGACCCAAGCGACGCGTCACTTTATGACCTCACTAGAAACCGATAGCGTTGATGCAAGCTAAAAATGGGGCGCGGCGGTTAGCCGCGACCCATCATGTTTAGATTCTTATGCCTATTGGCGTTCGGCCAGCATCGCCTCGACCTGCTCCTGTAGCCAGGTAGCAGCAGTCTCGGGTGTCATGATTCCCTCCAGGGCGATGTTGCTGATAGCCTGTGAAATCAGTAGACGGCCCTCGATATCACCTATCACAGCGCGTTGCACCGGACTGTAGTCTGGGCGGAAGAGCCATCGTTGCATCGTATCGAAACCATTGGCGATCTGCTCCAAGGTTTCGCTCGAATAGCTAGCAAAGTACGGGCTGAGCTCCTTCCAGCCTTCTACCGCGCTTTCAAGAACAGGAACCTTGCCAAATGGGGCTAGCGCTAATACATCCATGTAACCATCAGTAAGGAAGTATTCTACAACTTTCTGGGCTGCTGTATCGGCACCCTTCATTATGCCAAGGGTAACCAGCTGTCCATAGGAGGCAGAGCCGTTAGGGCCGACCATCTGGGGAGCAAAACCGGTCCTTTTTGCCAGGTCTTCTTCGACAAGCTCGATGTTCCCTCCCTCGTCCAGCCCGGACCCTTCCACCAGATCGTCCATGATGTAGGTGCTATAGAAAAGCATTCCAGACTGGCCGAGCTCGTAGGCTTCACGTGCCCCGCGCCAATACTGCGGTCCGGGGATTGCTGCTCTTTGAAGATTAGTGTAGAAACGCAGGGCAGCTATCATTTCTGGCGTATTCATGGTGACGTTGCCCTCGGCATCGAACGGCCAGGCATCGTTGGACATCGCCACCTGTTCAAATATCTGATGAGGATAATTCTGGCCAGGGTCCGTTCCAAGGCCAATGGCGTACAGCAGATCCCCTGTACCCGGGAGGACGTCCGCTGCCGCGTTGATGTCTGCCCACGAGATCGGCGGGGTCAGACTTGCCTCCTTGAAGATATCTGAGCGGTACCAAATCGCCTGAATCCACCCGTCATAAGGGATAGCAGCGTGTTTTCCCGTTGCGGGATTAACTACCATTGCCAGTGGGCCAGCACGAAAATCACTTTCTCCTATACTTGCGATTGTTGCCTCAGCAGCGTCCTCATCCAGTATACCATCAGCGGCGAAGACCGCTACACGTTCGATTCCCATGCGAACGATATCTGGAAGCTTGTTTGCTGCCATTGCTGTGGAAATACGCTGACTTATGTCAGCCTCTTGGATGGGGATTATCTGAACCTCTATCCCGGGATTCTCGGCCATAAATCTCGCGGCCACCGCCTCGTAAACGGCAACTCGGTCCGGTTCGTTATCTGTTGTCCAAAACTGGACTACGGTATCCGTTGCATAGGCCGCAAAGCCAACCATAAGTAGAGCGACTGTCAGTAGAGACACTAGAACTTTTCTCATAATTTTTCCCTCCTTAAGAACCAAACATCCAGTCGTTGCCTGCAAGCACCTCCGCTTTAATGCCTCATTTCTTGACGGTTATATCACCTCCGAAAGTTGTTATACCAAATATAGCAATGCCCGCATACCAAGTCAAGAATATAGGTGGAGCACTATCAATAGAGTTAATAAGAGATAAGAAGGACTTGATTAGTCTCCACGAGATACTATTGCGTCTATTATTCCTCGTGCTTGTTCCACCGCTTGGCTGGGTGGAAGTCGACCAGAGATAGCGTTTTCCATCATTGTTTGGATTTGCCTAGAGACTGCTGCGTATTGCGGGATGTTCAATCTTGTACGTGCGCGATGCAGAAGACTCGATACCTGTCGAGAGAACCAAGCATCCTTTGCATCTAAGCTTTGAGCCACTGAAATTCTTGTCGGACTTCTGCCAGTCTTTGTGCAAAACTCCTGCATCAACGGTGGACTCACCACCTTCTTCAGTATCTCCAGAGAAGTCCCCGCCTGCTTCGATTGCTGGAAGATCACATAAACCATTCCTCCCGAGACTGTTGCTTGTTTGCCACCAGGACCCGCTGGGATCGGGATACATCCTACTTTTTTGCGAAAGTCTTGCTCATTCCACCCTGATTCCTCTTGGATAAGAGGCTTCTCGTAACTTCCGCCAATAGCCAAGGCCGCTTTCCCTTGCCCAAACAATCGAGCTGGATGATCCCATGTATAGGAGACGACATCAGGGGGCGCCACTCTGTAGTTCTGCACAACTGACCTCAAGAAATCGAGAGTGATTACCACTTGATGGCCCAGCGCTACCTTCCCATACGAAAATATGCAGCCCCCACCGGCCCAGATAAAGGGGAGGAGCTGATAGGTAGTAGTCTCTCCTGCCTTTGTACCGGCTGCAAATACCAATGGGAAGTCTACATAACGTTTGAACACCTGTGCTGCTGCTACCAATTCCGACCACGTCTGCGGTGGAGATTGGCCTTCTTTCTTGAACCAGTCTTTCCGATACCAGATAACCGACACATTGGCCTCAGGTTGAATCCCGTAAAGTGCTGGCGTTGATCGATCCAGAAAGGCAGGGAAGAGATCGCTTCTGAAGGATTCTGCCCAGTCGCGATCAAGTACATCCAATCGCTTTAAGAAGTGAAGTTCTGCAAACTCACTGACCCACGCCCAGTCTATCAGCGCAATATCGGGGGCCCTTCCCTCTCCTACTTCTGAGAGGATCTTTGTGCGAAGCTGAGGACGCCCTGAAGTCTCCACCTTTAAGGAAATCCTTGTCTCGTTCTGCTGGTTGTTATATAGCGAAACGGCTTTTCTCAAAGTGGGGGCCCATAAGTCTTCTGCTATTATTGCTCTAAGAGAAATTACCGGGTTTTCTGCCTGATGATTGACAAAAGTGCCACTCCCCCGCTGGCGATAGAGGAGGCCTTCATTGGCCAGTTCAGTCAAGGCTTGTCGTACGGGAGCTCGGCTGATCGTGAATTGGTCACATAGCTCATGCTCAGTCGGTATGCGCTCTCCCGGCTTGATTCTCCCCTCTTCAATGTCTCGTTTGATAATCTTCTTTAACTGATGATAGATCGGTAATGGGCCCTCTCTATCAATGCTGTATAGCCCACCTGTACAGTCATTCACTGCCCCTCACCGTCCTAGATTTGATGAATGTGTATCTTACCTAATTTTTGAAAAGCAAATCCAGCAAGCTTGGTAGCATTCAACCTCCAATTGCAACACCGGTGCGCTGGCCACAGGCGGGTATGGAACCGCATATGTGATATTGCGGACAGCGC
>CAZKFV010000052.1:0-3029 GCA_964552295.1 uncultured Thermotogae bacterium
CGGGTGGAGCAGCAAGAGCAGCAGTATACGCGCTTATCGCTTCAGACGCCAGTAGGATCACTGTCCTAAGCCGCAACCCCGCTCGGGCAGATGAACTTGCGCGGTCGTTTGCGAATAGCGAGTTACACACCGGCGTTTTGAGCAAGCAAAAGATCGTCTCATGCACCAGGGGTTCTGATCTGCTAGTAAACGCTACGCCCGTTGGTATGCTTCCCGCTGTTTCAGGCTCTATCTGGCCGGATGATTTACCTATCCCCTCTCACATTACGGTCCTTGATCTTGTGTATAACCCTAGAAATACACGATTGCTACAGCAGGCTTTGGACGCTGGAGCAAAACCCATTTCCGGGCTTGACATGCTGATTTTTCAGGGCGCGGCATCGTTTTCTTTGTGGACCGGAAAGAAACCACCAATTCAGGCCATGCGCAGGGCGCTCGAGGAGGAAATCAATTGAGAAAACTTAGTTTTCTAACCGCTGGTGAATCGCACGGACCCTGCTTGACTGCGATAATCGAGGGATTGCCAGCCGGGCTGAGAATAGATGTAGCAAAAATCGATCGGGAATTGGCCCGCAGGCAACGCGGCTACGGACGCGGAAAGAGGATGGAAATAGAAAACGATCATGCCAGAATCACCTCCGGTGTTATCAATAACCAGACAACCGGTGCTCCAGTAACGATACAAATTGATAACAAGGACTGGAAAAACTGGAAAGAGAGGTTTGAAACAAATGATCTGGAACCCATCTCGGTTCCTCGTCCTGGACATGCCGACTACGCAGGCATGATTAAGTACGGTGTTAGGGATGCCCGTCCAATATTGGAGCGGGCTAGCGCAAGGGAGACAGCAGTCAGGGTAGCTATTGGCTCACTTGCTAAGCAGCTTCTGGCAAGGTTCGGAATGAGCATCGGAAGCTACGTACAGCAGATCGGTTCAATAAAGGCTGAAGTGCCCGATCTTCCATTCGAGAAGCTGTGGAGCCTTGCTGAAGATAGCGATGTTAGCTCTCCTGATCTGGCCTCCGAGCAACAGATGAAGTCTGAGATTGACAGGGCAAGGGAAAACGGCGATACGGTCGGCGGGATTTTCACCGTGGCAGCTACCGGGGTCCCCGTCGGCCTTGGAAGCTACACCCAATGGGATAATCGTCTTGACGGAAGGCTCGCCCAGGCGGTTATGTCCATCCCCGCGGTGAAGGGAGTGGAGATCGGCAACGGATTCTCAAACGCCACAAGATCTGGACGCCTGGTGCACGACGAGATCCTACCTGATGGGAATGGTGGGGTAAAGCGAGTCACAAACCGGGCTGGAGGCATTGAAGGAGGAATAACAAACGGAAGTCCAATTGTCCTCCGAGCAGCAGTAAAGCCAATTCCTACTCTTCTTAACCCTCTTCGGTCAACAGACATCACCACCGGTGAGTTGTCGCCAGCTTCCTACCAGCGATCAGATGTATGTGTGGTACCTGCCGCAGCCATTATCGCAGAATCGATGGTTGCTTGGATCCTGGCCGAGGCAATACTAGAGAAATTCGGCGGTGACAGTATTGCGGAGATGAAACAGTGAGAAATATCGTCCTTACAGGTTTTATGGGTACTGGCAAGACAACGGTTGGCCGCGCTGTAGCCGGGCGGCTTAGCCTGGAATTTGTGGATACCGATGAGTTGATCGCTGCTCAAGCCGGAAAGCCTGTCTTTGATATCTTCGCGTCAAATGGAGAGGAGGCATTCCGTGAGATGGAGCACCAGGTATGCAGACAATTAAGTACAAAGCAGAACCTGGTTATAGCAACTGGAGGCGGGACCCTCATTGATCCAGCAAATCGCAGGATACTTGAGCAATCAAGCCTGATCATCTGCCTTAGAGCAACCCCAGAGCGAATAGCTACAAGGCTACGACCAGCGGACATAGGAGCCCGCCCCCTGTTAGCAGAAAGAAAGGAGCAAGGCATTTATGACCTTCTCAAGGCACGCCAAGCGCATTACGATTCGTTGCAATACCAGATCGACACGACAACGCTTTCCATACAGGAAGTGGAAGACAGAGTCTTAGAGATTGCTAAGGAACTAACATTAACTGTTGATTATCCTGGCGGAAGTTACCCTATACGGATAGCAAACAAGTTGCTGTCTTCACTAGGGCAAGTATTGAGCCAAAGGCTTCCCGTACATAGTACAGTTGCCATAGTAGCAAATACCATTACAGAAAAGCTCTACGCTGATATCGCCAAACAGTCGCTTGCTGGCGCGGGTTTCAAGGCGTCTGTATGCACCATCCCTGATGGTGAGCAACATAAGACCCTTGCAACCGTTGAGAAACTCTATCGCGATCTACTTGATGCCGGTGTGGATCGCAGAGGCTGCATAGTTTCGTTAGGCGGCGGTGTAACAGGTGACATTGCGGGCTTTGCCGCCGCCTCATTCATGCGGGGTGTGCAGTTTGTACAGGTTCCCACTACTTTGCTTGCCATGCTGGATGCAAGCGTAGGCGGCAAAACAGGGGTGAACCTTCCCCATGGCAAAAATCTGGTCGGTGCTTTTAAGTTTCCCGTTCTTGTTCTCATCGATACCAGCCTCTTAGAAACCTTGCCCTATAGCCAGATCAAGAACGGAGCCGCTGAGGCGATCAAACATGGCATCATAGATGACCCTGACTTATTTGCGACCTTGAGCCAAGGCCCCGTTCCGTTTAAGCCAGAGCTCGTAGCCCGGGTCCTTCGAACGAAGATAGAAATCGTCCAGGAGGATCCGTATGAGAACGGGCGCCGCCTGTTTCTAAACCTTGGACATACGGTGGGACATGCCATTGAGAAGGTTACTGAATACAGCATTCCCCACGGAGAAGCCGTATCGATGGGCATAGTTGCCGCCGTAAGAATCGCCATTGGCCTCAGGAAAGCACACATCGACCTTCTAGAGCATATAACATCAGCCCTTGCTTCTTGGGACCTGCCGGTGACTATCCCAGCTATTGACGTTGATGAAATCATGCAAGCTATGATACACGACAAGAAAAGCGTAAACGGAAA
>CAZKFV010000053.1:0-3167 GCA_964552295.1 uncultured Thermotogae bacterium
GTGTACCTTTGGGGTCATCCCCGAGTAGGATCTAAGGTGGCTCGTGGCCACCAAACCATCCAACATCAGTTAGAGTGACAACCTCCAGTGTGAATTTCACCCCCAGGCAATGTCTTGATTAGCCTTTCAGTTAGCGTGCTTTTAAACAGGGAACAGCTGATAGGCCCAATCCTGCGGCAGTATCGCTTAGCCGGGGAATCTCACCGCGTAATCTGATTCAGTGTAAGTCAGAACAGCCTACTTCTTGAGGGAGTTCGAAGAACATAAAAAGCAACTTAAACTTGCTCCTTGATATGGCATGCGTCCCCGTAATTAGCGGAGTTAATATTATTAATAGCCCACAGTTATGATAACCAGCAAATCCATTGAAGAGCCGTAATTTAGCGAGTTTCTTCTTGTTTTCGTCTCAGCAATAGTCTATAATATATCAACGACTTGTTGGATAATTGCATTTTCTGAGCAGCAATCTGTGACAGTTTGTGACGGAGTCAAGTGAAAGACATAGCTTTGGACTATTCAGGCTATTCCTGACAAGGTGAGGAAGTGAGGTTGCGTACGATACGGACTGTAGGCAACGAGTTACCGACCTGGGTAGAACTCCAGAGAGCAAGTCTGGAGAAGTACGGTGGGTGTAAATATGTAGGGTGTCATAGTGTTTGCGATGAAAACTCTTGAGGGTAATCGCGTTTGCGGAATATCTTTGCATAGCCGAGATGAAAAGAATAGGCTGCTCAACTTCGGCATTGTCATAGGCCGACAGCATCGAAGGCAAGGACATGCAGAGGATGCGGTACGGGTAGTATTGAGATATGGATTTTGGGAGATGTGATATCAGAAGTGCAATTCAGCGTGCTCGCATAAGAATGGGGAGTCAATAAGGTTACACAAGAAGCTAGGTATCATATAAGAAGGGCGGCGAAGAAGGCAGGTATTCTTCATCGGCGAGTATCACAATTTGGTATGACACGAGAGGAGTTCGATGCATAGGAAAGAGGTTGATCTTCTGCTGTGCCTGACCACTCGCTGGAGCGGACCGGGGGTTCTGGGTGCTTAGATATTGAAGGAGAATGTGGGCTATAGGCGCGGAGCCACATGCGCTGGAATTGCCAGCCGGTTATGAGCACCGTTAGGGCTATAGCATACAAAATGGACAAAATTGAAGAAAACTATCAACGCATAAAAGACGATACACGTTCATTCGATATTCGCTTCTGGCAATCGCAGGGAGATCTTGCAATTTTCGAGGCAGTAACGGAAATGCTAAATGACTATCTTTTGATTCGAGGACAAAATGCTGACGAGTCCAGACTTCAAAGAACTATTGAGAATTTTCGAAAAGCATAAAATTCGTTATCTCATAGTCGGTGGATACGCTGTTATGAAATACAGCGAACCACGATTCACTAAAGACCTTGATGTTCTTATAGCTACTGATCAAGATAATGCAGAAAGTGTGTATTTAGCCTTAAAGGAATTTGGTGCACCATTGGAAAATCTCACATCCGATGACTTTGCCCATAAAGGATATTTCTATCAGATGGGAAAACCACCTCTGAGAGTCGATATCATGATGTCGATTCCAGGAATAGAATTCGATGAAGCTTGGAGCAATCGCGAAGTCGTTCAACTGGATGATCTCAAAATTCTATTCATTTCACGATCTGATCTTATTCGGGCAAAGAAAGCAAGCGGAAGGCCACAAGATAGAATTGATGTAGAAAAGCTCAGGGAAGCCGAACAATTGGATACACTTGACAAAAGATAGCACGCTGCTTGGCTTTGGGCTATTCTCTGTAGGTCATCCATCACCTCCAAAGCGGCTGGTTGTGTTGTCAGAGATTTGCGATGCGTTGTTTGAGGTGGAACGAAAACAGGGCACGTGAACAGATCAACAGGGAATATACACTTATATCTAGTATGAAAGACCGCCGGAATGACGATTATGTTCCCAGAACACCGGAGGATCGTATTGGCCTCGTCTGGCCTTTTACCCGCGAGATTTCGTCTTTAAGTAAAAAACACGATGCTGAACGAAGACTACAAAGACATGTTACGCGCCTTATCCGAGGAGAAGGTTAAATTCCTCCTTGTTGGGGCTTATGCCATGGCCGCTCACGGTTATCCACGTGCCACCCTGGATACAGATATTTGGGTTATGCCGTCGCGTGAAAACGCTGATGCTGTGCTACGGGCACTGAAGCTCTTTGGCGTACCGCTAGGCGATCTAACCGTGCAAGATCTACAGACCTGATGGCATTGTCTTTCAGATAGGAGTTGCTCCAAGGCGGATTGACATCATCACGGCGGCATCAGGCCTTACGTTTGAGCAAGCATACGAACAATCAATGATTGTGAATATCGAGGGAATCGAAGTGCGCATTCCATCAGTTCATGATTTAATACGCAACAAGAGGGCTTCAGGAAGGACAAAGAATTTAGCCACGCGGAAACATTGGAACTACTGTTAAAAGGCCCCGAACAACAGGATTTGGGTTGACACGAAAAGCCGGTGCGATTTTGTGCTAATTTGGAACGCCTTCGTCGGCTTATTGTGCAGCTGATCCTGCACGTTGAGCGAACGCGATGCCAGTTGCTCTTACGATTAAGGGAAATACACTATGAGCAAACACGGTTCCCACCATCAGGGCCACGGAGCCGATGCACACACCCATGTTCTACAATTGTAAGTTTGAACTTGCGTGCCTGCCTACTGTAGGTAGACAGGTAGACGCAGACAGGTGATTCGACACGCGCGCGTGGGTTACCAGCGCTATCACATGCTCATCTTCCATCAGAAACACCCCTCGCTTCATGCTCATCTTGTATGAGACAACTCTCGGCCTTGACAAGCGCGGATAGAATCTATAAACTAGCGAAGTTATGGCATACATACGGAACATGCGGAGGTATGTTTGGCTGGGCTCTTACTGAGTCCTTTATCCGCTCTTTTCGCCCTCTAGTCCCTCCCTTTGAGCCTTGGTGGCGTTATTAACTTATTGGTTGTCTGTTTAATCCAATTAAATTTTTCCAAAAGGAGACGTCACCATGCAGAAAATCTTTGTTTTAGATCAGAATGAGCTTCCAACCCGATGGTACAACGTGCTTGCCGATCTCGATCGACCTCTAGATCCGCCACTCGATCCCAACACCAGAGAGCCACTGCCGCC
>CAZKFV010000054.1:0-17020 GCA_964552295.1 uncultured Thermotogae bacterium
ACAGATTCCAATTTTCAATGGCGCGCCGTTTACAGCTACCACCAACATGGAAATCAACACAGCTCCCATGATTACAGTTAACATAACTTTCTTCATTGGTTCCTCCTTGGTAATTTACTTAGACTTCCTTATTAGTCTCAGACAACTTGTTTTCCAAACGCTACTTCTCACCTCCATTTGCAAAAATAAAAGACCACAGGCATTAACCTGTAGCCTTCTTCGGCACTCCTGCGCTTCTACCGATTAATTAGGTAGACGCAAAAATGCCGATTCTAAACCAATACCAGCGCGAAGAGGGTGCGTATACCGGAGAATTGGCTACTTCTCTCTTCGTTGTCATGGTACCTTATCATAGAGTGTAAATATGCATCTGTCAAGGGCTTGTGTGGCGAGGATCTTAAAACGCGCAAGTAAAGGGATGGGACAAGAACAACAAAAGCTACACAGGAAGATAGATGCATCGTTTTCTGATCTGGGATCAGATGTTTGGCGTTGACAAGCCTCTGCACTCTCGTTATTATTTAGCAAACGGTATAAGAGAGTGCTAACAATGGAAAAGACTCTTCCTGAGCGTCAATGTTTGATATTGAAGGAAATTGTCGATCGGTACATTAGGCTTCGTGAGCCAGTGTCGTCGCGAATGATACTGGATGATTATGGTTTGTCCGTAAGCTCAGCTACAGTACGTAATGACATGAATGACCTTGAGGATGCGGGCTATATTGAGAAGCCCTACGCTTCTTCTGGGCGTATTCCCACCAAGAAGGGATATCGGTTTTTCGTCGATTGGCTGCTTGATCTCTCTGATCTGACCAAGAAGGAACGCTCAGAGATTGTGGAAGCTTACAAGGTTCAATGCCTGGAAGTGCAAGAGACGATGAGACAGACAGCCTTCCTTCTCGGTAGCATTACAGGGTATGTAGGTTTTGTTACTCTTCCGAGAATGGGGGAGACTCGGCTTGATCGGGTTGTTTTAGTTAGAATGGGCCTGCAAACGATTTTGCTAGTTATCGTTTCGGACATTGGCGTAATTGAGCACGGGATTTTATCCCTTGAAGACGATCTCTCCGAAGAGGATATTGAGAGGATAGCAAAGATCATCAATGCTGAGCTGCACGGGGCATCCTTGGAGGCGGTGCGCGAATTGACGCTTAGGGATGATGGCCTGGATGGGTGGTATGAACGCCCAGTTAGACAGACCTTGCTGGTTCTTGGACGAATTCTTCAACGCCGTTCGAGCAAACGTCTCTACACCGAAGGCATCCTAAATGTAGTATCCGATCTTCAGATAATGGGACAAAATACAGCTATGGATAGCTTTACAGGCCTAATCCGGGCAATAAATGACGAGGGAAAATTCATGGATGAGATTTACAGGGAACGCGAGGGGAAGAGTGGCCTTGTTGTATCCGTTGGTCAGGTATGTTGCCCAGGCTTGGAGGAATTCAGTGTGATTACCTCTGACTATCGTCCACATGGGGGGATTATAGGCGTAATTGGTCCCACATGGATGAATTACGGACGGGCTATGTCAGCTCTCAGCTATATAGCACATCGCCTAGAGACGATTCTGGTTTCCTCTCATCCCAGAGATGTATCGGAAGGGGTGGAATAGTGACTCATAAAAGCAAGAAACCGCAAGAAGAAAATATCGATCGTGAAGAGGCAAAGAGGTCTACAGAAGTAAGCCAAGAGAGGTTCTCTATTGATGAACAGCTAGCGGCTAAGGACGAGGAGATCCTTTCCTATATTGATCGTTTGCAACGTTTGCAAGCAGAATTCGAAAACTATAAGAAGAGAGTGTTGCGTGACATGGCTCAGTTTGAGGAGAAGATAGTCGACAGAGAGATAGTCGATTTTATTATGCTGTATGACAATCTTGAAAGAGCGTTCGCTAACTACTCTGATGAATCAGATGCAACATCCTTTATCGCAGGGGTAGAAAAGATTTACGCTCAGTTTGATAACCTACTGAAGAGCAAGGGGGTAACACCAATAGCTGCCCAGGGGGAGATGTTTGATCCCAGTAAGCACGAAGCCCTGCTAAGTGTAGAGAGCTCAAAGCAGAAGAACGCCATCCTGGAGGAATTTGAACGGGGCTATGAGAGGAATGGACGCGTTCTTCGGCCATGCAAGGTGAAAGTAAGTAAAGGGTTACAAGATACTGAGGAATAAAGGGAGGCATTATGAAAGAGAAGATAATTGGAATAGATCTTGGAACTACTAATTCATGTGTTGCTGTGCTTGAAGGAGGATCTCCAGAGATAATTCCTAATTCTGAGGGGGAGAGGACTACAGCATCGGTTGTAGCGTTTACTGACTCCGGGGAGAGATTGGTAGGAAGGCTGGCAAAGCGCCAGGCAATTACCAATCCCACCCATACTATATCTTCGATAAAACGCAAGATGGGTACTGATTATCAAGTGAAGATCAACATCGAAGGCAAGGAAACTACCTATTCCCCTGAACAGATCTCAGCGATGATACTGCAGAAGCTAAAGAAAGACGCCGAGGACTATCTAGGGACTAAGGTAAACAAGGCAGTAATAACTGTTCCAGCATACTTCAATGACACGCAGCGTCAGGCGACAAAGGATGCGGGTGTAATTGCTGGCCTGGAAGTGATGAGAATTATCAACGAACCAACAGCTGCTTCGCTGGCCTATGGCCTGGGAAAATCAAAGGAACAGACTATCCTGGTCTACGATTTAGGCGGTGGGACGTTTGATGTGTCTATTCTGGAGATAGGAGATGGCGTTTTCGAGGTAGTAGCCACTGACGGCGACACACAGCTTGGAGGGGATGACTTCGATCGCTTGGTCATGGATTGGCTTGCTGAGGAGTTCCGTAAAGATACCGGCATAGATCTATCGAAGGATCCCAGCGCGATGCAGAGGCTGAAGGACGCAGCGGAGTCGGCAAAGATGGAGCTTTCCAGCCGTAAGGAAACAACTATTAACCTGCCGTATATCACCGCTGATGCAGCTGGACCAAAGCACTTGGAACAGAAATTGACGCGCTCCAAGTTCGAGCAGATGATCGATTCGCTGCTGCAGAAAACTGCTCAGATAGTTGATAATACCTTACGCGAGGCCAAGAAGACGAAGGACGATATCCATCAGGTAGTGCTGGTCGGTGGATCAACGCGTATTCCTCGGGTGCAGGAACTAATCAGTGAACGTATACCTGGTAAGATCAACCGTGAGATTAACCCCGATGAGGTTGTCGCTGCTGGTGCTGCTGTGCAGGGTGGAGTGCTTGCCGGCGAGGTGGACGATATCGTTCTTCTTGATGTAACGCCGTTGACACTCTCAATCGAGACGCTTGGCGGGATCGCTACCCCGTTGATAGAGCGCAATACCACAATTCCTACCGAGAAGACGAAGACTTTTACAACGGCGGAGAATAATCAGCAGAGCGTGGAGATTCATGTGGTACAGGGAGAGCGCAAGATGGCCGGGGATAATAAGTCGTTAGGTAAATTCCAGCTAACGGGTCTTCCCCCCGCGCCGCGCGGTGTTCCGCAGATTGACGTGACGTTTAGCATTGATGCCAACGGGATCCTGAATGTTACTGCAAAGGATAAGGCGACCGAGAAGAAAGAATCGATAACAATCACTGAATCATCGCGTCTGGACGAGGTAGAGATCGAGAAGATGCGCCGCGAAGCCGAGGAGCACGCCGAAGAGGATAAGAAGCGTGCTGAAGAGGTTGAAGTACGAAATCAGGCTGATCAGCTTGCATACGCAGTGGAGAAGAGCCTCTCTGATTTAGGCGAGAAAGTATCTCAAGAGGAACGGGGAACAATCGAAGACCAGCTGCGCAGGTTGAGAGAGAAGTTGTCACAGAATGCGCCGATTGCTGAGATTAAGACAGCTATGGAAGAATTATCCAAGAGCTCACAGAAATTGGCTGAGCAGGCGTATAAGCAAGCAAGCGGTTCTGGTGGTGCAAATCCAGGAGATACAAGCGGTAGGTCGTCTAGTGATGAGCCAGGGCCTGATGAAGATGATGACAGTGGGTATGTTGACGCTGAATACGAGGATAACTAACAAACCAAAGAGTGGGGTAAAGTGGCCAAACGCGATTATTACGAAGTGCTTGGACTCTCAAAGGATGCGAGCTCTGAGGAGATTAAGCGCGCTTACCGAGCTAAGGCTAAGCAATTACACCCGGATAAACATCCGGGATCACGCGCTACCGCTGAAAGTGATTTTAAGCAGGTAGCTGAAGCCTACGAGGTTCTTTCTGATCCAGATAAGCGTGCTCAGTATGATCGCTATGGCCATGCTGGGCCGGCGCAGGGGTTTGACTTCGGCCAGACCGATTTCACTCGCGCTAGACAGGCTTACTCGGAATTTGGTTTCGGCCGTATGGAGGACATATTTGACCTCTTCTTTCGTCAGGGAGGGGAGCCCAGCTCGTCCACCCGGAGGCAGCGCGCAGCACAGGGAGAGGATATTGAGTATAGGCTACGGATAACCTTGGAAGACGCAGCTACTGGAACGAAGATGAAGATAACAGCTCCGCGTCTTGTTACTTGTGAGGTTTGTAAGGGAACTGGAATGGAGCCGGGGACATCGAAGCGCTCCTGCCCTACATGCGGTGGAAGAGGGCAGATCGAATACCGTCAACAGACCCTTCTAGGAAGCTTCGTCAATGTCAGGGTGTGTCCAGAATGTAACGGGAAAGGAGAGATTATTGATCAACCCTGTCATCATTGTCACGGCACAGGAAGATTCAAGGAGAAGAGCAAGATCTCTATCAATGTCCCCGCTGGCGTGGACAACGGTTCCCGCCTGCGGTTGCGAGACCAAGGTAATGTTGGCCCAAATAATGGTCCTCCTGGCGACCTGTACATAGTGATCGATGTTATCCCCGATTCCCGTTTCAAAAGAGAAGGGCGTGATATTCACTCTGTGGTCAATCTTAATTATCACGATGCAGCACTGGGAACAAAGGTGAAAGTGGAGACTCTGTGGGGTAACGAGACTATCTCTATCCCCGCTGGCACACAGCCAGGAGCGGTAATTCGCTTACGTGGAAAGGGAATGCCGGACCTACATAGGTCAGGACAAGGAGATCACTTTGTCAAAGTCAACCTTGTTGTACCCAGGAGACTCTCCACATCCCAGCGACGGGCCGTACAGGAGCTGGCTAAAGTATTTCCGCCAAGCGATGAAAGGTAATCTAGCATGGTTCTTGTCCAACGATCCTAGCTAGCGTAACCTTAATCTTACTGATAGCTTGTTGTCGGTGACTAATCGTATTTTTCTCCTGCAAACCTAACTGGGCTAATGTACGCTTGTAGCCGACAGGTACAAATAACGGGTCGTAGCCAAATCCGCCTTCTCCTATTGGCCTCTGGGTAATTTGCCCAAGCAGGTTGCCTTTTTCGCTGTACTCACGGCCATCCGTAAGATGGATGGCAATAACTATAGTAAACCGCGCCTGCCGATCGCTTATCCCACGCATCCTTTGGAGTAGGAGTTCATTATTGCGGGTAAAATCCACCGGATACCCAGAGTAACGTGCCGAGCGTACCCCAGGCTCTCCATTGAGAGAGTTGACCTCCAGTCCAGCATCATCTGCCAATACGCAAAGCCCTGTTTCCTCTGAAATAGTTCTTGCTTTCAGTATAGCGTTTTCGTAGAAGGTGTTCTTATCCTCTTTGACTTCAGAGAACTGCACGTCGAAAAAAGATAGAAGCTCCAATCCCTCAACATCGCTAAGGAGTTCTTTTAGCTCTTTGATCTTGCCTTGGTTCCGTGTGCCAAGGAGAAGGATCATTCAGATACTACAGGGCGCAGCTTGAGCGTTTCTGCAAAGTGACACTTGACAAAGTGTTCATCACCGAGATCGCGATAGATTGGCTCCTCATTCTTGCATATTTCCTGTGCGTAATGACAACGCGGGTGGAAATAGCATCCAGACGGCGGATTGACGGGGCTCGGTACGTCTCCCTCAAGGAGGATGCGCTCCACGTTGTAGTCGGGCTCAGCGACGGGAACAGCGGACATCAACGCCTCGGTGTAAGGGTGTTTCGGGTTTCCAAACAGCTCTTCTGTAGCAGCTAGCTCAACTATCTTGCCCAAATACATGACAGCAACTCTATCGCTGATGTGCTTCACCACCGAGAGGTCGTGTGCTACGAAGAGATAGGTGAGTGAAAACTCTTCCTGCAGGCTCTCCAGAAGGTTTAGCACCTGTGCCTGAATGGATACATCAAGTGCCGATACAGGCTCATCAGCAACAATCAACTGTGGATCAAGAGCCAGAGCACGAGCTACACCGATACGCTGTCTCTGACCACCGGAGAACTCGTGCGGGTAACGTTTCATATGGTCAGGTTTGAGGCCTACTGCAGCCAGTAGCTCGCGCACCCGTTCCTCACGTTCTTGTCCCCGCGCGATTCCGTGTACCAACAAGGGCTCGCCTACAATTGATCCTACGGTCATGCGCGGGTTTAGGGAGGAGTATGGATCCTGAAATATTATCTGCATATCGCGGCGAAGGGTCTTTAAAGTCTTACGTGACGCCTTTGCCACATCAACTTCTCTGCCTATTTCTTTGCTCTTGAACCGAATCTCGCCGCTTGTTGGCTCGATTAAGCGAAGGATGGAACGGCCGGCAGTTGTCTTCCCGCAGCCACTTTCACCCACCAGGCCCAAGGTCTCTCCCTCCTTAATATACATGTCGACACCGTCGACTGCCTTAACCTGTGCCACCACACGGCGCAATAGCCCTTTACGCACGGGAAAGTGCTTTACCAGGCCCTTAACGTCTAGTAGAATGTTGTCAGAAGACAAGCGAAATCACCTCTTTACGTGTATAGCCAACAGGCAGCCATATGACCGGGAGCTACTTCCTTAAGCTCTGGCACTTCTCTCTTGCAGATGTCCATTGCATGCGGGCATCGCGGCTCGAACCCGCAGCCTTCCGGAACATCGAATGGATCAGGAACCACACCCTTTATCGGTATAAGCCTCTCTTTTTTCGTTGTTGTCAGAGATGGGATAGAGTTCATCAATCCTTGCGTGTACGGATGCTTTGGATTGTGGAATACTTCGCGCACTGACGCGGACTCAACAATCTTCCCCAGATACATAACCACAACGTCGTCAGCCATGTCAGCTATTACTCCAAGGTCATGGGTAATAAACTGGATTGACGCCTTGAAGTTACGGCGTAGATCGTTCATGAGGTCAAGCACCTGTGCTTGAATGGTTACATCAAGAGCAGTAGTTGGCTCATCCGCGATAAGCAAGGAAGGGTTACAAGAAAGGGCCATAGCAATCATTGCTCTTTGCCTCATTCCGCCGGATAGCTGATGTGGATATTCGTCGACGCGCTGTTCTGGTACTGGTATACCTACAGCATGAAGCATGTCGATGGCCTTTTCTTTAGCTTGATGCTTTTTTAGGTGTTGGTGAAGAATGATGGCCTCCATAATCTGGTTGCCAATAGTGTACACCGGATTAAGGGAGGTCATTGGCTCTTGGAAAATCATTGCGATCTCATTTCCACGAATTGATCTGTACTGGCGTCCTTTGGTATCCAACTTGGCAAGATCGATCTCTTTTCCATTCTGAAAGTAGATGATCTCTCCCGCGGCTATCTTTCCTGGAGGACTCTGGACCAGGCCCATGATAGACAGAGCTGTTACGGACTTACCACAACCGCTTTCTCCTACTATACCAAGCGTCTTCTCTGGTTCGATGGTAAAATCCACTCCATCTACCGCTCTTACTACACCATCCTCGGTGTAGAAGTACGTTTTCAATCCCCTTACGTCGATTAGCGGCACAGATCTCCCTCCTTCTAACAAATGATCTACATGCGGGATAGGATGAATCCAATAAGCATGTACACAGTTGCTAAAACCACGGTAGCAGTACGCTTCGGGTCCCTTGCTTCATCACGTCCGAATACGGTGCTTGACATCCCCGACCCAAACGCACCGCCAAGCCCTGAATGCTCGCTCATCTGAATCAGCACCAGCCCCATCAGGGCAAAGCTATTCAGGAAGAACACTATCTCCAGAATTAATCTAACCATACAAGATCGTTTCCTCTTTTCAAAATGTTAACACCACTTGCAAATCAACGCACCTAGGAAGGCATTATAGCACGAAATGTGAGCACGCACAAAGCAAAATTTCTATTGCGCTACACAAAGTCTTTTCTTATGCTGTAGCGTCAATATCGAGTGAGTAATCGGAGGCCAATGTTGCGTAAGCTGATAGTAGTTAGTGGCGGGGTGATTTCCGGTTTGGGAAAAGGTGTCGTTGCTGCGTCGGTTGCTCTGCTGTTCAAGCTAAGCGGTTACCGTGTCAGCCTTCAGAAGATTGATCCTTATGTGAATCTAGATGCTGGAACTATGAATCCTTATGAGCATGGAGAGGTTTTCGTTACCCATGATGGAAAGGAAACAGACCTGGATATCGGTCGTTACGAACGCTTTCTCGATGAGCACCTATCGGCGGATAACTACATTACCACGGGAAAGGTTTATTGGAACGTCATTCGGCAAGAACGGGCAGGGGCTTTTCTAGGGCAAACAGTGCAAGTGATTCCCCATGTCACTAACGAAATCAAGAGATTGATCAATCTACCTATAGAAAACAGGAATGCCGAGATCGGCGTAGTTGAGGTAGGGGGGACCGTTGGAGACATTGAGAGCTTGCCGTTTCTAGAAGCACTCCGGCAGTTGAAGGATGACCTACCGCGACAGGATACATTTTTCATTCATCTTACCTTGTTACCACACCTAGCTAGTACAGATGAGATAAAGACCAAGCCGACTCAACACAGTGTAAAGGAGCTGCGCGCGATCGGTATACAACCTGACGCTATTGTAGCTCGCAGTGACGGGCCTTTATCTGATTCAGTCAAACGGAAGATTGCTCTCTTCTGCGACGTTAAGCAGAGCCATGTGATAGAAGATCCCGATCTATCGACGATCTACGAAGTTCCGTTGTTGTTGGCTGATCAAGGAGTTAACAAGCTTATAGCCCGCGGATTGGGATTGAATGAGCTTCCTGTAAAGATGGAGCGCTGGCGCCAGTTGGTATCTGTTCTGCATTCCCCGGGGAGGAGCACGCGCATAGCCATAGTTGGGAAGTATGTGCAGCTGAGGGATTCTTACATCAGCATCAAGGAAGCGCTGGTACACGCCGGGATGCACTTAAATGCGAAGGTAGATATTTCGTGGATTCCTGCAGAGGAGATAACAAGTAAGGGTGAAGCCGAGTCATTGGGTGGAATAGACGGGGTATTGATACCAGGTGGATTCGGGGATCGTGGGGTGGAGGGAAAGATAGAAGCTGTCAGGTATGCGCGCGAGAATAACATCCCTTTCTTTGGGATCTGTCTTGGTCTTCAGTGTGCAGTTATCGAGTACGCTCGTGACGTACTGGGATTGACAAAGGCAAACAGCTCGGAATTTGACCCTCATACACCTGATCCCGTAATTGATATTCTCAGTGAGCAGGCAGGGGTTACAGACAAGGGGGGAACAATGAGGTTAGGTGCGTACGAGGCGCTATTAAAGGATCATACGATAAGCAAGTCTTGTTACGCCCAGGATCATATCTACGAACGTCATCGGCATCGCTACGAGTTTAATCCCGCCTACAGAGAGCTTTTTGAGCGTGCGGGAATGAGCGTGGCCGCAGCATCGCCTGATGGTCATCTGGTTGAGATAGTAGAGTTAGAGAATCACCCTTGGTTCGTTGGCGTCCAGTTTCACCCAGAGTTCCAGTCACACTTCCTTTCTCCACATCCCCTTTTTACGGGCTTTGTGAAAGCATGTCTATAAAAAAGGGCCTTTTACTAGTGATTCTAATGGCGGTAATCGTGGGAATATGGCAATTGCTCTACTCGCCCTCTACTGAGACTGCATCAGAAGTGTCGCAGGTGAGAATGGTCTCTCTTTTCGGGTACAACAATCGGGCTGAAAAGACGTGGATCATTAACGCAGAGACAGGGAAGATGGATGATGTCAAAGATAGCGAGCTATTTAACGTCTCTGTGCGTCTATTATCTGATAATGCCGATGATGTTGTGGCGACATGTGACTCCTTAAGCTACTTGGGAGATGAAGCCATAATGAAAGGGAGCGTCAATCTTGCCGAGAAGGACGGCATTAGACTGGTAACAGATGAAGCTATTTGGGACACAAAAGGTAGCGAGATAAGCGCATGGGATGTAACTATCAGTGTTCAATCGATTTCCTTAGTGGCGCCGGTCTTTACCTACCAGACTGATAAACGTCGAGCAGAAATAAGCGGTGGAGTTAGGGCTACAATAGCTGGTTCATCCCCTATGGTAGTCAATAGTAACCAGGCGGATGCTGACAAGGATTCAATACATATGAATGGGGACGTTCGTGTTCAGGTGAGAGAAGAGATTTACGCGGCTGATGCTCTGGGTCACTCCTTCAGTACAGATATGACAGTGCTTTCTGGTGAAGTGGTGGGAACATTTTCCAACGGCCACATTTTTGCTGAGGAGCTAGTGATTCATGAGGACAAGATTGAGGCACGTGGAGGAGTGAAGATTGATCTTCGGGAAGCATTCTTTGGAGAGTCAGATGGCGCTTGAAGCTAGATCCCTAATTAAGGAGTATTCCCGGCGACGGGTAGTAGATAGGGTGAGCTTGTCCGTTGAACCCGGCCGGATCATTGGATTGTTGGGGCCCAACGGCGCTGGTAAGACAACAACATTTCTGATGATGATTGGGTTTATTGGAGCTGATGAAGGGAAAATATTGCTGGATGGAGCGGATATTTCTTCTCTTCCGTTCTACCAGCGAGCCCGACGAGGAATAGGCTATCTTCCTCAAGAACCATCGGTGTTTACGCGCGCTACGGTCAAAGAAAACCTTCACCTTATCCTGGAAGCTACAGGTAGGAGCAAGTGGCCCAGCGGGCTTATTGAAGAAATACTGTGCGAGTTTGGCTTAGATAAGCTAAGCGCACAGCGCGCCGGGAACCTTTCTGCCGGAGAAAGAAGAAAGCTTGAAATTGCACGTGCCCTTGCCACTGAGCCGGCGTTCATCTTGCTTGATGAACCGTTCTCGGGGATTGATCCGATATCCATTGCCGACTTGCAGGAACAAGTGGTATCCTTGCGTGAACGCAATATTGGCCTTGTGATAACCGATCACAATGTAAGGGACACTCTGTCAATAACTGATTATGCTTACTTGATGAATGAAGGCCGCATTATAACACAGGGATCAACGGATGAGATCATCGATGATCCTCTTGCTCGGCGCTTCTACTTGGGGGAAAGGTTTCGGGTTTAGTTTTCCTGTATAGGCGACGTGAGAATATCAGCAATGAGAATAACACAATAAGAACAGCACTGATCAGATGCGCTGCTCGTATTGACCCCAGCCACAAGCTATCTCCGCGCGTAAAACTGACGATTGAGCGCGCAACCGAGTAAAGAATGAAATACATTGATGTAATAAAGCCATCTTTATAATCACGCTTACGCAGTTGCCATAAAAGTGCAAAGATCAGCAAATTCAGGATCATTTCATAAATCATGGAAGGGTGTGTTGCTTGACCTGGATAAGCTATTCCCGCCGGTGAGGAGGCGGGAAAGCGGATTCCCCATGGAAGCTGTGTTGGCACTCCATACGCGTCTCCGTTCATCAAGTTTCCAATGCGTCCTATTGCCTGGCCTAGGATTAAACTAAGCGATATGGCGTCAGTAAGTGCCCAAAACGAGATCTTCCTTCTATGGGAGAACATATATACTGCTATAATCCCACCGATTACCCCGCCATGAATTGCCAGGCCCCCTTGCCAGATCTTCAGCATATCTAGCGGGTGGCTGCCGTAATACTGCCACTGAAAGGCTACATAGTAGATACGAGCACCAACTATTGCTGCTGGAACCGCCCACAAGAGAAGATCCAGTAGATCGTCCAAAGATAGGATCTCCCCGGTTAACCTGGATGTTAGCTTCTTACGCTTCACTTCACTATGAAGGATGAACAAGCCAACACCAATCGCAATCACGTACATTAAGCCATAGTAACGTATGGTAATCGGGCCAAATTCTACTAGAATTGGGTGCATGATTTCCCCTCACTTAGCGATATGATTACAAGTATATGCAGATTAGGCTGATGAAGAAACCTCTTTTGGGAATTACCTCCGGGGTAAGTATGGCGATGGTTATGCCTGGATTGCCGTTTGGGCTGCTATCGTTTGTGGCGCTAGTTCCCTTATTGTTCGTTCTAGAAAAGGGGGGCTTCCTTGCTTCTGCCCTTGTTGGATTCACGTTTTTTCTTGTAAATCTAAGGTGGCTTTTTACCCTTGCTCGTTTTGATCTGCTGGCCATTCCTGGGGTTATGGTTCTATGTCTGTACCTATCTCTATACTTCGTCCTATTGGGACTTCTTATCAGAATTATTAGGAAAAGATGGGAAAGTGATAGGTTGTTTATGGTGGCTTTCCCGGTGGTTTTTGCACTATTTGAGGTATTACGAAACATAGGCCCTTTTTCTTTGGGATTTGCATCGCTCTATCAGTCTTTGTACTTATATCCGCCACTCATTCAAGTTGCTGCATATCTTGGACCCTGGAGTATCACGGCCTTGATAGCCTTGGTAAATACCTGCTTCTATCTTGCAATCTACAGGAAGCGGTTTTCATACCTTGCTTTTGCAGTAGGGACAATTGCTGTAATGGGCTTGTTATGGTTTTTGCCGGTTGATAATGCTGGCGAACCTTTGAAGGCAGCTATTGTCTCGTCTGATGTTTCGCAGGAGCACAAACTTGATGAGCGCAATCTCTATACACTCCTGGACCGTTATGTCAAGTTGGGACATGATGCGTCAATGTATGAGCCCGATCTGATTGTCTTTCCTGAATCAATTCTTCCTGGATACATACTTCGTGATGATAGCCTGCTTCAAGGATTCACTGACCTAGCCCAGGGCTCAGACACATCTGTAATCTTTGGAACAGGCGATTATCGTCAGGGGAAGATATACAACAGCGTAGTAACCATCTCTCCCGAGGGAGAGATCATCGGAAGTTATGACATGGTACATCCGGTTCCGTTCGGAGAGGTTATTCCCGGCCGGAGTCTTTGGGCGTCGATCGGCCTGAAGGAATTGGTCGACTCGTTTTTGCCGATGGAACTAACGCCGGGTGATTCTCACACGCCTGTCGATGGTATCGGTTCGCCAATCTGCTTTGAATCAACTCTTCCCGTAGCGAGTCGCTTCTTTGCTATCAATGGTGCCTGCCTGTTGGCGATCGTCACCAACGATGCCTGGTTTGCTGGTAGTTCTGAACTCGAGGCTCATTTTGCGTGTGCTGTATTTCGCGCTGTGGAATCGCGGCGTTACGTACTGCAGGCGGCCAATGGAGGGATCTGCGGGGTGATCGATCAACGGGGACGAATAATCATATCTCAAATAGAAGAAGGGGTCTTATCGGCAGAGGTGATCAAGCTTACGGGCAAATCGTTCTATACCAGGTACGGTGATCTGCCACTCTACATACTGTTTGGTGTTTCTTTCACTATTGCAATACTGATGGAAGTGCGGGAAAAGAGAAAAGAATAAGGGGCGAGGATGACTCGCCCCTTGGAGTAGTTCTAGCGTTTTGACGCGGGCATCACGTTGTTGTGAGTTGTTGAATCAGTTAATTGAACGACTGTACCGATGGGATCAGTGCCTGTGGCTACAAACAGTACCTTGTACAGGTTGATCTTGCCACTCGTTTTTCTTGCAAAGACGATTCCTGACCCATCCTCCAGCCAGTAAGGAGAGAACTCATCATTGGTGGTCATGATGTCCGTGTTGGTTACTCCGTACTCGGCGTCAACATATTCTTCCAATGACTTCGCGTTGGATCCATCAGCGTTCATCACGTAGATATTTACATCGCCATCCTTATCGGTGGAGAAGGCAATCTTATCTCCATCTGGTGACCAGGCGGGTCTTGATATTCCAACTCCCGCTGGAAGGTTCAGAGCGGGGCTCACAGTCAATGCTGGTGATGCGTCACCATAGTGATCAGCATGGGTGTTCGTCGTGGGGAAAAGCTGGTCCACAGTTGTCCCATTCCATATCCAGATTGCTGTACCGCCACCGGTGTTGTTCAAGTCTGAAACAAACAACAGGTCATTGGAGATTGGTGAATATGCCGGCGCGATTGCCCAAGATGGAGTTTGCTCTGTGAGTGCTTGCTGGTTACTTCCACTGGCATTCATGGTCCAGATTTCCCAGGTTGTGTCTGACGGGGTCTGGGTATCATTGGAGGCGTAAGCGATCTTGCTACCATCGTATGACCAGCTAGGCTGGATCTGATTTGACTGAGTTTGCGTAGTCAGTTGAGTTGGCACGCCACCATTCACTGATACCTTCGAAATATTCCAGTTAGTACCGTCTTCACCAGCGTATGCTATTACCTCGCGTGTTCCCTTAACAAGGTCAGGGAATAGATTGTCATCGTTGGTATTCAGCACAGCCGCCACATCCGAACCGTCTGCCTTCATCCTCCATATGTCATAATCGCCATCATGATCACTGGCATAGGTCAGCATTGCAGGACCGATTACAAATGTAACTGTGTCCTTATCGATTCTACCGTCACCATCTGTGACGGTTAGAGTTACCGTGAAGGCCCCATCCTGTTTGTATTCGTGCGATAGGGCGTCCTCCACATCAGCCCCCGTAGCTGGAGTGGAACCATCACCGTAGTTAAGCTCGTAGCTAGCAATGTTGCCGTCAGGATCAGTTGATCCGCTGATATCAAAATCTACAGTTACTGGAACCTCTCCATCTGTTATCGGCAAGTAACTAAGCAGTGCGATCGGCGCCTGTCCGAAGAATCCCCGGCAGGCAGCAAGCCCCACCATCAGGCCGATCAGCAACAGTGCTGTAATGAGGACTTTCTTCTTCCCTCGCGCAGCCGTGTTTCCCGTTGCAGGCATTTTGGCAAACCTCCTTATCAGTAAGAGCTTCTCTTTCTTAAGAGTGCTTTCCTGACCCAGAGTCTACATCCTGTAGGCTAGCTTATACGATGGACCTGGGCCAAAGATAAGGGGCAGGTTCGTCCTGGAAACAGGTGACCGATGTCGAGGGCGAAACATTTGGTGCTCAACGGGTGTATAGTAGAGGGTAGGAGGGCGAAGTGTGTACCACGTTCAGGATGAGGTGAGTTTATTGAGAGCATCACTTGCGGGGGAGACTGACGCATGGGGAGAGATTGTAGTGCGCTATAAAGAGGCAGTTTTTGGACTCTGCGTGGGTTTCTTGCGGAACCGGGCTGATGCAGAGGACCTTACTCATGACGCGTTCATTCGTGCGTACACAAACCTGCATCGCTACAAGTTGGAGAAGAAGTTCTCCACGTGGCTCTTTACGGTAGCGTCGAATCTTTGCCGTAATAGGTTGCGTTACCGACGGTATCACCCGGTGGTGACTTTGCCAAGTCATCTTAGCAGCGGAAATGATCCGGCGCATATAGTTGCTTCAGAGGATCGGTCATATGCAGTGCGTCAAGCAGTGGATAGGTTACCCGTAAGCTACCGCACTCCTATTGTGTTGCGTTATTACAACGAGCTTTCGTACAAAGAGATTGCAGAGATCCTTTCCATGCCGGAGGGGACAGTTAAGACAAGGATTCATCGAGGAAAATTGTTACTGAAAGAGAATATGGAAAAAGACGGGGTGGTCTACTATGAGAGTGGATAACTTGGATCAGGCGCTCTCAGAGGCTTTACACCAGGAAGTCCAGGAAGAAGCCTATTGTATAGATCGCTTGGAAGAGCGAATCGTTTCTGAGATAGAGGGAAGGATGCCGCGAAAGGGAATAAGTGACTTCTTGAGGAGAATGATTGCCCCGACGCGCGCTGGACGGATAGGTCAATTAGCGACGGTGGGATTAACCGCTGCAGTATTCTTAGTATTTGGCATTTTCCTTGCTGGGAAAATCACTAGTTTTGATAGCGAAGGAATGGTGCCTGCTGTTGCAACGGGAGCAAACGGTCAAAACCAGGTGCTTTTTGTTATGCCTGCTCCAGGAGCTGATAGGGTGAGCGTTGTCGGCAACTTCAATGGCTGGGAAGCGATGCCCTTAGCTGATGATAATGGAGATGGAATATGGACAGCTAGTATTCTGCTTCCAGATGGCCGCTACGAGTATGCTTTTGTGGTTGATGGGCGGTGGTGGGGACAGGATCCTCTAGCTGATGGATACGTTCACAGCTTCGGGGAATACAACTCCGTACGCTATGTGGGCCAAGTAGGAGAAGGGGCATGAGAATCTCGCTGGTTGGTGTCCTAGTTTGTGTAGTAGCTTTTGTGGGCTTTGGGGTATTTAGCTCACAACTCACACATGAGGATGTTCAGCGGGCGCTTATGGCTTTGACGCCGGAGAACTATCAGCAGTTAATGGGTTTTTTCTTGCTGGGATTTGAGCGTGGCCGGATGGACGTAGCAGCTACTTATCGGTTGATCAATCGCTTGAAGGCATACGAAGGAGAGCAAGATGACAAAGAACAGATTCTTATGACAATTGGCCAGGCCCTCCAGGATGATCTTCCTGTACGAATGCTTATGGAAAATACAGAGGAAGGGATGGCGCGAGGCGCCCCGCTCTCCTTAATCTTGCGAGGGGCCGCTGGGCAACCGCCGATATTGGGACTTACTCAGCGCGAATATTTGCTGGGCGCCACAAGAGACACGCTTTACATTGGGCGTATCTTTAGCGCACCGCCCGGGGTAAAGGCTGCTACACAGTCGCTGCCTGCTGCTCGATTCGACCTGCTGGTGAATGAGATAGCTGACTGTTTGGCCGATTATGTGGAGTCAGGAAGAAGTCCTCTTGAAGGGCACTTGTTGTACAAACAAGTGAGTGAGCGACTGACAAACCTCGCTAACCTAAAGGTGCCAATTGTGCCCTCAAGTGACGTACAGCTTGTCCTGGAGAGAATAACTCCGGCAGATTTGAGCTTTATCGTAGCAAAAATATATGAAAAGGAGG
>CAZKFV010000055.1:0-16687 GCA_964552295.1 uncultured Thermotogae bacterium
CCCAGCTTCAACATCTTGGCCCATCCTACTGGGAGACTCCTTGGAAAACGTGAGGCGTATGAGATAGATATTGACCGTGTTCTGGAGGCGGCTTTGGAGAGGGGATGCTACCTTGAGATAAACGCTCAACCTGATCGCCTTGATCTAAACGATGTGAACTGCAAGAAGGCCAAGGAGATGGGGATGAAGCTTGCGATCTCCACAGACTCACATCGCCCAAGTAGCCTTGACTTCATAAGGTTTGGCCTGGGCCAGGCCAGGCGGGGTTGGCTAGAAGCTGGAGATGTGCTCAATACTCGAAGTTGGAAAGAACTCAAGGAATTGCTGAGAAGACAATGATATGTGCAAGAAAAATAAAGAGAAAGGTACAGGTCTCGAGGGAACGGATCAAGTCAAAGTGTCAAGAAAAGGGCTAGGCAAAAGCCGCACTGATATGTAAGTTAACATGATTAGCGCTAGTTAGTACAGGATCTGCTGGTAATCTATGATGCGGAATATGACGAGTTGATGGGGTATTTTTTTTGCAGTTGAGGAAATATTTCCCAAGCTCCGTATAATTAGCGGGGACATAATACGAAATCAAGTGCTGGGCATTCGGAAAGTAGTGTTATGTTCCCGGAATTAATGATCATGCATTGAAGGGATTACTGAATTATCTTGCGATGTACATTGGTAGCAAAGGAGAGCATTGATGTTTTCGCCCAAGGAGTTTCTACATCAAGAGGTGCAGCCTGCATTAGGGTGTACCGAGCCAGGAGCCGTTGCTCTTGCTGTTTCGCGCGCCTGTGAGGAGATTTCGCACTGCCGTGAGTCGGCTCATGTGCGGGTCGAAGTTAGTGATAGCATCTACAAAAACGGTATTGGAGTATGCATTCCTGGAGTAAAAGGTGCACGCGGTAATGTTGTTGCCGCTGCGTTGGCAGTAGTCTGCGGAAAAGCCGGCTATGGGTTAGAGGCTCTGAAGGACTGTGAATCGGAAGATGTTGCGGATGCATTGCACATGGTAAGACAAGGTCGGGTTCAGATTACCCATGATGCTGACCAAACGGGAGTTTTCGTAAAGGCGTCGGTGAGTGTAGGACAAGACAAGGCAACGTGTCTGATCATGAGGGATCACACAAACATCGTCAAGGTGACGAAGAACGAGGATGTGGTTTTTGACTTGAGTGAAGAGCCCGATGCTGGAGCTGTATTGCCTATCAGTTCTCAGATGGAGGGGCTTTCGTACGCCGATCTACTTGGGTTGGTAGATGAAATTGACAGTGATGGCCAGGCGTATCTTATTGAGGGCGCCCAAATGAATAGGAAAGCAGCTGAAGTTGGACTACGCGGTGAAGCGGGTGTGGGCAGAGGATTTGCACAAGTGTTAAAGGAACTGGCCAATGAAGGGGCAGTGAACGATGATATTGGGTATCGAATACGGGTGCATTGTTACGCCGCTGCGGATGTGCGCATGGCGGGGATCAAGATACCGGTGATGAGCAGTGCTGGCAGCGGAAATCACGGAATTACAGCGATTCTGCCTGTTGCTCTGTTGGCAGAAGCGCAGCACAGTGATGATGGAGATTTAGCGCGGGCCTTGTTTTTGAGTCACCTAACGACGAGCTTCATCAAATCGAAGCTTGGGCGGTTGTCGCCTGTGTGCGGATGTGCAGTAGCAGCGGGCGCAGGTGCGGCAGCCGGCATGGCTTTGCTTCTAGGCGGAAGAGAGGCAGAGATTGAACAGGCTGCCATCATTGTGCTTGCCAATATGGCCGGGATGTTTTGTGACGGGGCAAAGGAGACCTGCGCGTTGAAGGTAGGCACAGCGGCGAATGAAGCGTACCTGGCTGCGCAGTTTGCTGTACACGGGATGCGTATACGTCATAAGCAGGGTGTTGCCTGCGGTACGCTTTCTGAAACTGTGGAGAACATAGCTCGGGTAAGCCGCGACGGTATGAAAAGCGTCGACAGGATCATATTGGATATTGTCGATCATGACGCAGCATGAGTTGTCGATTGCTCAGCTGGTTGGAGTAGCCTGCGTGTAAACACAGAAGTTGTCGGATCGTCCAACCGCACGGGCAATACCTCATTCAGGAGGTTTCCCGCCTGACCGCCAAACATGAATAGGCCATCGGCTAACGCGACGGTTGTTAGAAATTTCCGGAGATTGCCACCGCAGCGCTGCCAATCTGGATATCCCGGGCCGATTAGTCAGCCTTAGAATATGAGGTTTGAGATACACTAAGAGTTGATCCATTAGCGGGTTTTCGTTATGGTCTGGGTAAGTGAGTATATCAAACCATGGCGATTAGCAAAGACCTGATGTACCACAAGTTTCGGGCGTATGGTTTCCTGAAGAACCTGCGGTTCTTCGATCCGTTCATTATTCTTTTTTTTCGCCAGGCAGGTCTGTCCTTCCTTCAGATAGGGGTGTTGTTTTCTGTAAGGGAGATAGCTACAAACATACTCGAGATCCCAACTGGCGTTGTCGCTGATGCCTACGGGAGAAGAAAAGCAATGCTTGCTGCATTTGCCTCTTACCTTGTTTCCTTTGCCCTGTTCTATCTTGTAAACATGTACGCTGTCTACGCTCTAGCGATGGTGATGTTTGCCCTTGGTGAGGCACTTCGTTCCGGTACGCACAAGGCAATGATCTTAGAGCATTTGCGGATTAAGGGAATCCAAGAATTGCGCATTGAGTACTACGGGCATACTCGTGCAGCATCTCAATTAGGATCTGCGGTGGGCGCGCTGATAGCTGCTGTACTGGTTTTTTATTCTGGAAACTATCGCATAGTATTTGCCGCCTCCATGGTTCCCTACGTTTTGGGACTGCTTCTTATTATCTCTTATCCGAGGACACTGGACGGCGATGGACAGAGTGCAAACCAGGGGAATCCAACGGGAGTTGGCCGACGGATACTGGACACCGGCCGCCATTCTCTACGCATGTTGTTGCGTAAAGATATTCTGCGTAGCATGGCAAGCGGGGCTACTTTTGATTCGATGTTCAAGGGGACAAAGGACTATCTGCAGCCAATACTTGAGATACAAGCGCTTTCCCTTCCTGCTCTCGTGTTTCTGGCGACAGAGCAGCGCACAGCCATTATCGTTGGTGTTGTGTATTTTTTGCTTTATCTAGGTACTAGCTACACCTCTTTCCACGCCGATGGGGTGGTTAAGCGATGCCGTTCGCTGGCGCGGGCCGCAAACTTAGTTTACTTAGTTGGCATAGGTCTTCTGATGGCTGCGGGGCTGGCTACATGGCGTAGCCTGGATGGGGTAGCAATTGCGGGGTTTCTCGGATTTTATCTTATGTATAATCTGCGCCGGCCGATGATAATCGGCTACCTCGCTGAGTTGATACCGCGACAGACAATGGCGACGGGGCTTTCCGTTGAATCGCAGGCGCGTACTCTTCTTACGGCTGTCTTAGCGCCGATTGTAGGGTTCCTTGCTGACCAGCTAGGCCTTGGGCTGGGGCTGGGTATCATTGGCGGTATTGGGTTGCTTTTGTTTCCACTTCTATCTATTGGTAAGGACAAGTACCCGGTAGCGGAATAGAAATAGCAGGGTTGCATCAGAATTGCATAGTTATTTCACTGTTCTTGCCCTGTGATGTCCTTGCCAGGCCGGTTAAACTGTTAAAGCATATACGCCTTGGCTACAAGAGGTACCGGGAGGTAGCTCGATGGAAAAGTGTCTTTAGAACCTGGGTAGCCTTGTTGTTAGTTAGAAAAGGTAAGCTTAAGAAACAAAGAAGATAAGGTTCTATGAGATAGTTGATACAGCAAAGCTAGATCGTACACTGTGTCTTGTTGGCTGCCTTATTGTTAAGAAATATCTGCTGGAAGAAAGCGGGGAGAATATGTTTCTTAGCCGAAATTATGACGGCATTTTTTATGGTTGGTGGATTGTTAGCGGCTCCTTTGTTACAGCCATATATACAGGAGGAGCCATTTTCTACGGCTTCACCTCCTTCTTTGAGCCAATAATCGAAGAGATGGGATGGAGCTACACCCAAGTATCCTTAGCTGCATCGCTACGAGGCATGGAGATGGGTATTTTTGCTCCGTTTATTGGCATGTTGGTTGACCGGCTGGGCCCTAGAAGGCTGATCTTTGCAGGCGGATCGATTCTAGCTATGGGATTGGTGCTTTTAAGTACCACAAATTGCCTAGCTACTTTCTACGCGGCCTTCACCCTGCTCGCCATTGGGATGAGCGCTTGTACTGGAACGGTTATCATGACAGCTATTGCCAATTGGTTTGACCGACGGATAGGTCTTGCTACTGGCATAGCGATATCTGGTTACGGTTTTAGTGGTCTTCTAGTCCCGGTTATTACGAGGTTGATTGCTATGTACCAGTGGCGTATAGCCGCTGTTGTGCTGGCCATTGGTATGTTGGTTATAGTCTTGCCATTATCTGCCTTATTCAGACACAAGCCAGAACAGTACGGATATCTTCCAGATGGCTTTTCTCCCACTGATGCAAGGGCTAAAAGCGAAACGGCTAGCCAGACTACCCTTGTAGAGGTAAGGGCTAAAGATGCCATCAAGGGCGTCACATTCTGGCGGTTAGGGCTTGCTTATTTGTACCAAGTAATGGTGGTGAGTGCTACGGTCACTCACGTCATGCCTTATCTTGGTAGTGTGGGGGTAAGTAGGTCGATATCCAGCTTAGTGGCTATGGGAATCCCATTGGCAAGTGTTATTGGGCGCCTTGGCCTTGGCTGGTTGGCCGACAGATACGACAGGAGGGTTGTAGCTGCGGTTGCTTTTGGTCTCATTGGCTTGGGAGTGCTTCTCTTTGCGCAAGCATCTGCTAAGCAGCTGTGGATAGTAGTTCCTTTCTTATTTCTAGTTGGTATAGGATATGGCGGAGGAAACGCCTTAAGGCCAACCCTTGTTAGGCAGTTCTTTGGCAGGGCTAACTTTGGGACGGTTTTTGGGTTGATGATGGGAATAGGGGCGATCGGCAGCATTATAGGTTCAACCCTTCCTGGTTGGGTCTACGATCACTGGGGTAGGTACCAAGGGATTTGGTATTTGCTGGCAAGCCTGGCTATTGTATCTGTTGTTATGGTTCTGTCCGTGCCGCTTAAGACGGTGACCATCAATAAGGCAAAAAAGACTTGGCCGCAACCCCCGGGTTAGTGGTGTGCTAAATCTCCATGAGGCCGGCAGAGTAAATGGCAGTATGGCGCTTATAGTGGTAACCTGTGGGCAGAACATGTGTTAATCGGCCTACGCGACCGTATGCGAGCCGCGATGAGAATATCAAAGGGAGGCAAACCAATGAATGTAAACGCAATAGAGCAGTTGCTGGGAAGTGAAGCGAGCGACCTGTTATCGTTTAATGGTCCAGCAATCTCAAAGGAAGTGTTGCATCTTCCTGGGCCGGACTGGGTGGACCGGGTTTTTGCGCAGTCGGATAGACCAATACCGGTACTACGGAATTTGCAGTCATTGTTCGATCATGGACGCCTTGGCGGAACTGGCTATTTGTCCGTGTTACCAGTAGATCAAGGAATTGAACATTCAGCCGGAGCATCATTTGCTCCAAACCCCTTGTACTTCGATCCTGAAGCTATCATAAAGCTGGCAATCGAAGGTGGATGTAATGGAGTCGCTACCACGCTTGGTGTGCTTGGTTCGGTAGCCCGTAAGTACGCCCATCGCATACCTCTAATCCTCAAGATCAACCACAACGAGCTTTTATCGTTTCCGAATAAGTACGACCAGATCCTGTTTGGTCAAGTTGAGCAAGCATTTAGAATGGGAGCTGTTGCAGTTGGAGCTACCATATACTTCGGTTCCCAAGAGAGTTCCCGCCAGATCCAGGAGATAAGTGAAAGCTTTTCCTATGCGCACGAAATGGGGATGGGGACGATTCTTTGGTGTTATCTTCGCAACAGCGAGTTCAGGCGCGAAGGAGTTGACTACCATACAAGCGCAGATCTTACTGGGCAAGCTAACCATCTAGGTGCAACTATTGAGGCCGACATCATCAAACAGAAACTGCCCACGGTTAATGGGGGCTACAAGGCTCTGGATCAGGCTAGAGGCGGATACGGTAAGTACACGGATGAAATGTACGACAAGCTGTGTTCGGATCACCCAATAGATCTAGCAAGGTATCAGGTTGCTAACAACTACATGGGAAGAATTGGGCTCATCAACTCCGGCGGAGCCTCTGGCGAAAACGATCTCGAAAAGGTGGTGAGAACCGCTGTGATAAACAAGCGTGCTGGGGGAATGGGGCTGATCAGTGGAAGGAAAGCATTCCAGAAGCCCATGAACGAAGGCGTGGCACTGCTGCACGCTATCCAGGAGGTCTATTTGTGCAACGAGGTGACTGTAGCTTAGGATCTTGCTGCGTATTCATACTATCATTGAGGTAGGATAACGAGACACAGTAACTAACATTGGCACAAAAAAGCTCTAAACTAGTAAGTCATTGATTCAACGTAGCAAATAAGGAAGCTGCCAAGACCATTTGTTAGTCCTCAATCTTTGTTGCTTTTACGCATTCGGATTTACAAAACTCTAGCTGAAAAGCGGCTTAAAAGCGGTTCTGTGATTCTCTTAGTGCGAGTGCGTAATTCTTGACTTAAGTGAGGCTTTTCTTTACTGTAAAAGGGGTTTAAGGAGGTTGCCATGCGAATTATCATAGCTGGACTTGGAAGCATCGGAACAGATCTTGCAGATCTTCTAATTCGTGAGGGAAGCCATCAGCTTGTACTAATTGACGAGGACCACAAGCTATGCCAAGACGCAGCTAACAATTTTGATGCCTTGGTTCTAGAGGGAGACGGCACCGATCCGGGTGTTCTGCGGCGTGCAGAAGCTGATCAGGCGGATGTGCTCGTCGCTACAACTGATTCCGATGCCTACAACACCGTTATAGCTATGCTCGGAAAACAGTTTGGAGTACCCAGAATCATAGTTAAGCTTGTGGGCATCGGATTGCGCTCCGCCTGTAACGAGCTTGGTGTTGATGCTATAGTATCTCCGAACATATCCGCTTCTAATGATATGCTCAGCATGATTCATGGCCGCGGCGGGATGGATTTTTCCTTTGCTATGAGTCGAGGCGCCAGGCTAGGTGAGTTCACTGTGGATGAAGACCAAGTAAGCAAGCTGGCAGAGATCGAACTACCAAAAGGCACCCTGATTGCTGCGATAATCCGGCAGGATAAAGCGATTATACCGGAAGGAAAGACAACGCTTCATGAAGGGGATACTATTGTAGTAGTCGCCCAAGACGATAAGACGCTAGAAAAGATCAAAGACATCCTTAAGAATACCCAGGAAGAAGATGCTCAGGGTTAATCCACTCTTAGGGAACAGCAGATTTTGCGGGACAATTTGTATCTACCTTGAGCCAGCATGCGAGAGTACTTCACTCCACTCAATTGGAAGATAGTCGGTAGACAGCTCGTGGGGGGATTTCGTCTCCTGGGAGTTGTACTGGCTGTACCTTTCTTTGTTTCCCTTTTAGCTGGAGACTTTGGCGACAGCCTGGCCTTCGGGATACTGGCTGCGTGCTTGTTTACTGTTGGGCATGTGATTTTTCGGATGATTGCACCAGAGAATGCCTTGGAGCTTAAGGAGGCGCTTGTTACAACGGCGCTTCTTTATCTAGTTTTCTCCCTAATCGGCGCTGTACCTTTCCTTAAAGAGACTTCCTTTCTTAATGCTCTCTTTGAGTCACTTAGTGGCTTTACTACAACCGGACTTTCAGTGCTTGAGGTCAGCAAGCTTTCTGCTAGCTTACTGTTCTTTCGCGCTTATTGTCAGTGGATTGGAGGGGCGGGTATCGTGGTATTGTCACTTGCTATACTTCTTCGCTCGGGTGGTGCGGCATTAAAGCTTTATTCAAGCGAATCGAGTGAAGAAAACATAATGGGCAGTGTCGTTGCTACGGCGCGTGTTGTACTTCGCGTATACCTGGTTTTGACGGTCTTGTGTATTGCGGCATTTTGGGCCGCAGGCATGCGGCCATTTGACGCAGTGTTGCACGCACTCGCTACCGTGTCAACCGGCGGATTCTCTCCCTTTGTCGACTCAATTGGACACTACTCCGCTACGGCAATCCAAGTCGTAACAGTGATTTTTATGTGGTCAGGCGCGATAAGCTTCTCAGTTTGGTTCCAATTCAGACAGAGAAAAGCCAACCACTCGCTGGCTTTTCACCAAGGATATTACTTGCTAGTTTTATCAGTAGTTGGTTTGCTGGTTTTTGCCCTTTCTTTCGGGGCTTCTCTTAGAAGCTTCTCAACGGGCTTATTCCAGGCCGCTAGTGCTGTCACTACAACCGGGTTCAGTAACGTTGATCAAAGCAGTCTTTCTGCCGGGGCGAAGCTCATTACTATCATCTTAATGGTTATAGGCGGATCTACAGGTTCCACGGCTGGGGGAATCAAGATTTTCCGATTGATTGTGCTAATCGGCCTGGCAAGGTGGTTGCTTACACGTGTTCTATTGCCCCAGGGTGCTACAGTTCCAATCAAAGCAGGGGAAAGAAACATTGATGATCAGGCGCTACGGCTTACTGGGAGTTTTGTCGTGCTTTACCTAGCAATCCTAGTTGTATCAGCTCTTATTCTGATGTTCACGGGGTATAGCTTTGCCGATTCCCTATTTGAGGCAGCTTCGGCGCAGGGAACGGTCGGATTATCTGTTGGCATAACCTCAGCCTCCATGCCCACAATAGGAAAGCTGGTCCTTATGTTCCAGATGTGGCTAGGAAGGCTGGAGATAATTCCCGTACTGATAGCTTTTTATCCCGGGATCTGGGTAGGAAAGCAAAGAAGAACCAGGGCATAAACGTGTATGCCAGACTAATGTATACAAAAAGCGATAAGCTGTTTTGCTGGCACTGCTGGAATGCTACATTCTTTCTGGGATAGCTAATCCTTGATTTTTTTACCGGCTACTGCTACAAAGGGGGCTACTGCTATCCAAAGCGCTATATTGATCAGCATAGCCATCGTGTAGCTAAGCGGCGGCTAACAAAGATGCAGCAGTACAGGTCAATGAAGACACCTTCTCGCAGCCTGCGCCTGCCTGTCGTTTGGGCGCAGACAGGCCTCTGCAAGAAAATGCTTTTGCTCTTTCTATTTACTGATAACTTATCTGCGATCACCGATAAACGATTACCCATTACTCACAGCACATCACTTTTGTCACGTCTTTTCCAGAGGCAGCACGCTGCGCGTAAATACCTTCAACTACATACTCAAGACGGCCGCGAAACAAAGAAAGCCCGGGAATAAAAGATACAGATATTCCACAGACTATTTGCGAAGTACGGGTTCATATATGTCCACAATGTGTTTTCCTTCCGGGTGTTTATTGGGATCATTCAAGTAAACCTCGTAGCACAAGCGCTTGCTATCTGATATCAATCCATTTGCGGGTATCCATTCTTTGACTAGCTTATCCCATGCCTCACCATACTCAGAATGATCAATTTCCACATGGGCCACAGCAAAAAGGCCTCCGGGTATCTTTACCAAATTGACATTTCTGTCTAGCCTTTTTGTTTCTGTCACTGTTATACAAGCATCAGAGCGCAGCTTCTCATGATCTACTTCTTCGGGGTCATCATAGTAGATACCCAGCGAATGGGTCTTTGAGAAATCAAGCAATCCCTTAGGGCGTGCCCACTGAAATAGCCTTTCCAGGGCTTCTCCAATTTCTGGGTAAGCTCCAATATGGCGCATGCAGGCAACGTGAATTGCCGGGCGTTCGTTCACTTCCGCCTCAAACTTCATGCCACACCTCCTGTCAATGGACTGCACCAGTATATTGCATGCCTTGTTGGCTGCGTAGGTGGTTGGGCCTGCCTGGCCAAGGGGCATCTCTTATCAACGGCCTAGAGCTTACTTGACTATCTCAATGCCTTCGGGAAAGAAATCGACGCGATAGACAAGAAGAGATTTGCCATCTTCATCGCCTTGGGCACTAAATGCCAGAAATTCCTTTCCGCGTGCGTACAGGTATCCCATCCCTAGATCCCCAGAAACCAGGTAACGGTCAACTGAAACAGAGATATCGCCAGCCTGGAGGGCGGAAGTCCCATCTCTCTTAACACTTATTGTTCCAAGGCCTTTATTGGTAGACTGGGTGCTTGGAGGACCGCCGAAGGTCAGCAAGTCGTAGGTTCTAGTACCTAGCTCTGGGGAAGAGGCAAAAAAGATAGGGATAAGCGCATAAGTACTAAACGTCCCTACTGTAAATACGGGCCTTGGGCTTAGCGGAATTTCCATCTGATCGTCGTTCTTAACCACCGTTGCTAGGTTTCCTGATAGCTGTACCTGAATATTCTGCCCTAGGCCGAAGGGGGCGCGGAAGTCAAGAGAGTATTGGGTAGGATGATCATCCATGTCGGTCTTCAGTGTCTGTTCAAATGAAACGCTAATTGTAGCTAGGACTACTTTAAATCTGAACTCGCCGCTTGACTTGAGATTGGTGCCATCCGCGTCGGAATCAATGCTATAGCTCTCGGTGCCGAAGGGCTTATCTCCGCTAAGGAAGGTTAGGGTTCCTGTGGTTTCAAAGGGCGGAGTATCTGTTATTACAGATGGAGCAGCGGCGTCGGTTTCAGTCTCTGGCTCGCGCGGTGAAGTTTCATCAGGCTCTGGCACTCGGCTTGGTTGCTCGGAGACCCAGTCCACCGGAATGTCTTTTTCCTGCACTGCCGGCAGCGGTTTAGCAGCCGGGGAGGTCAGCTTAAGAGCAACCAGGAGCCCTCCTAGCAAGATAACCACAATGCCAATGCTGAAAGCTATCCACTTCGTTCTTCGTGACATGCATCAAGCATACAATGAACCAACTTGCTTGGCCAAAACGATGAAGAACAAGCACGCCTTCGGTGAGCTAACAATTTCACCTAGAGCTTTCTGGTATGCTGATCACTCGCCAGTTGTGATTGGTGATCTCAAAGAATCTCTCGATATCGCCTTGGTTGATTGCCAGCGTACTCGTGTTGACCAGTGGATGGCACTGAATGGGTTGACCGTTCCAGATATCTCTGTCTAGAACTACCTCAACCCCGCTTTGTTCATCGTTTACGATAGCTAGCAAGCTGACCGCTCCGGCCTCGACTCCTAGGTACTTTTGCAGCCGCGAGGATGAACCGAAGCTGAGGTTTGTTACCTGAAGCTTAGTCGAAAGTGCTTTTAGATCTACGGATTTGGTATCTGATACCACAACAAGAAAGTGGTTGCGGCCTTTCTTGTCACGCACAAACAGGTTTTTGGTGTGAATTCCTGGCATGGGCGGGACCAACTTTTCGGCTTCTTCGCACGTGTATACTGCCGGATGATCCACGCGCTGGTAATCGATATTATGCTCCGAGAGAAACTTGAAGATGTCGTTTTTCATGCACAACAGTTTAATAGACATGCTTAGTATTTCAACTTAACCTCAGGAGGAAATATCGATGTTGGCTGTTCTGTCTGTCGAAAAAAGACACCGGACAAGATTGATAGTAACCCAGAAATATCGTCAATTGTCTCTTAAAGCACAACTGCCCTTGAATGTAGCAGCCAGTCTTTCTGTGCCAGCTGTAACGGGCTTGGTCTATGGCCTGCGGATGGTGAATGAATCCATTGCTCGGTCGCCTGGCAGTAGATGTAATTCATCATCGTAGACACTGGCTACTGGAATAGCTTCCACTCGCATCGTACTGCCAGAAACAGTAACCCTCATGTAGTGTAGAACCCCGTAGCGGCGAAAGACGGTCGCTTCTGCTATCTTCTCCACGGGCTCTTGAAGTGGGCCGCCACCTCCACCGCTAATAACGTGGTGAATGCTGTTTACATAGAAGTGCTCGTAACAGTGCATGTGGCCGTTGAACACAACATCAACCCCATTATCTACAAGAATCTTCTCCCACATCTGCTGCAATGGCTCGTTTACACCCCCATCCCATGTGGAACTGTAAATTGGGTGGTGGAAGAAGACGACCTTGAATGTGGCCTTCGACAATTGAAGGTCATTGCTTACCCATTCTATCTGCTGGCGCATCATGGTTATAGCATCAGCACCTTTGAAGGTGTTAGTATCTATGCCCACGAAGTGAACATTCCCGTAGTCGAACGACCACCATTGCTCGTTTGAGTTGCCTCCTCCTGTAGGTAACGGGCAGAACTCGTAGTAACGAGGGCTTCCTTTCTCGTGATTTCCAATCACACATACATAGGGATGAGAAAGCGCAAGATTGCCGATTGCTGCAAAGAAATCCTTGAACCTACCAATGGTAGGAGATTCAACAAGATCGCCAGTGTGAATCACTAAGGCTGCATCTGGATTATCGCTCGCCATCGTGTCTGATACTAGCTTATTTCGGTCCTGGTTAGTTTGCGTGTCTCCGTAGACAAGGAAAGAAAACGACTGCGTCTCGGAGCTGGATGTGGTGAAATACCCGATAGGCCTTTCGTAGATCGCATCGCCCTCGTAGAGCACAAGCTGGTAACGGTACTTTGTTGCCGGCAGTAGTCCGTCAAGGTATATCTCCGCCACATCCTTGTGCGGGTCGAAATACAGCGTTTCTTCCCACTCTCCTGTGGAGTCGTACAACTGGGCGGTTGCGTAGTGGAGGTCAACAGATACTGGACGCGATGTGTTCCAAGTGATAACTATGCTATCGTCGCTGATGGCACCCAGGTTTGGTCCCCACACAAGAGGACTCTCCTCTTGAGCAGTAATTCCAAAACTGATCGATAACAAAGCAAAACTGACAACTGCCAAAAGAACCTGGCGGCAACGCCCTCTCATTTCAGTTCCTCCAAGACCGCGTGTTGATTACACTGGCAATCCAGCATGCCGCAGCCATATATATTCTGGCACGTATTCTCTTTAAGATCAACACCAAAGTGATTAAACCTAGGGCCGCGCGAGGCGGCCCCAGGTAATTGTTGTTGATCAGCGGCCTTCCAGCGTATTGATGTCGGTCATCCACATAACAAATCGCACACTGGATGTGTAGGTAATCGCTCTACCCACGCGGAAGTTCATGCTTGGAACTAGCTGGGCACTGCTCCCATCAGGCAGCCCTACCACAAACGGAGCCACCGGTGGATGTACCATCATCCCCCTTAAGTACACAAAGCTAGCCGATTCGTCCAGTGAACCATTACCATTCATGTCCAGCTTAAGGCTCATCCAGATACTGCTAGAAGAAGGAACCTTGAATGTATAGTCCACACTGCCTGACTGCAGGCTGTCCTCAAACACCAGCGTCTTACCACTCTGGGTCGGTGTAGGCACAACCCCAAGAGGAACAACCCCACCACTTGTCGATTGGTCCACTGTCTGGAACGAACCGTCTGTGCGTAGCTCTAGTCGATAGTTGTGCGGACTCGTCCAACCAGCACCGGCGTTAACTGTAATGTGCCAAGTATCTGTTCCCCACACAAAGATCCCCGGAGTGCCGCCCATGTTCGGGGCATTGCCCGTTGAAGGTGGCGGTGACCAACCGCTGCCGATATCAACGGATTTTTGAGCGGTTCCGCTTCTGCCTTGTGTATCCCTGACCGTTAAGCGTACAGTATAGCTTCCTGGCGAGCTATAGCTGTGGACTGCCTGTACACCGCTACCCGAATGTCCGTCGCCGAAATCCCAGCTGTATGAGGTAATCCATCCGCTAGCCGGACTGGACCCAGAAGCGTCGAACATAATCTGCTGCCCCACAACCGCCTGGGGAGGGTTAACGGTAAATGATGCGGTGGGTCCGGCGATCTGAGGCTGCAAAGAGACCTCTATAGGCGTTATCTGCCCCGCGTAGACAGAAACCTGGCGGGTTTCAGTCTGGTAGCCAGAAAGAGAGAGCCTTACAGTATGCGTTCCGGCAGCAGTGTCTAGCTGTACCGGTGTTGTGCCCACAGAGGAGCCATCCACAGTAACCGATGCACCTTGCGGTGACGAACTCACCCTCAGGGTTCCCGTGCTGGGAGCAGATGAGCTTACGGTCAAGCCAAGGGAATCCTCTGCATACTCCCCAGGGGGCAACTGGGACTGCATGGTCTGCAATACGCCATTGCGGAAACCTGACGGGTTGTAACTTAAAACAGGGAAAGACCACGAAAGCTGACTCGGGAAGTTTGGCAAAGGGCTAGTGGCTGCAAATGCGTATAAAGTCTCCTGTCCTGTGGGTTCATCCACCCGCATAGTGTAGCCTCCGCTAGGCAGAGTATACGTACCTGCGGAGACCCGGTTGTTGGGCTCTCTGTAGTTTGGAAATATAAGGCTCAGCTTACCTGTGACGTCCGCCTCGCAGATGTAGACGTACGCTTCGCGGTTCAATGTGTAAGTGATTGCTATAGATTCGCCCACTTGATACGAGGGTTTTGGTAGAGATAACTGAATTGAGAGGCCAGCGACCGCCTGTACAACTGACACATTACGCGTTGCTGAGTCGCTTGCTCCATCATCGTCCCTGACCGTGAGGCGCACTTGATAAGTTCCAGCCGTTGAGTAAGCATGCTGAACGCTTGGACCGCTGCTTGTACTACCATCGCCGAAGCTCCATTGGTAAGAAACTATCGATCCGTCTGAATCGCTAGAGCCGCCACCATTAAACGTTATCTGCTGTCCGGGATTAGGTGAGCTTGGCGAGTAAGAGAACGAGGCATTTGGAGGCTGATTTGAAACAGCAGGAGGATTGACAGTCACTGGCGCTGTGTCCATATCCTGTGTTGCGTTTGCTCCAGTAACTTCTAGTGTTACTGTGTAGTTTCCCGCTGAATTGTACACATGCAAGGGGTTTACTCCATGAGCAGTTGTCCCGTCGCCAAAGTTCCATTCGTAATCACTAATGGCCCCGCTGGACCCAGATCCATCGAAGTGGATTGTTTCGCCTACCGTGCCCGAGTAAGGACCACCGGCATCCGCGCTTACTGGCTGGATTGATTGTTGGACCGTTTTTTGTGCTTGATTATTGCCCTCGTTTGACTCAGGTATCTGGTCAGTGTCATCAGCCGTTGCAGTGAATGTTTCGGAAGGTTGAGTGAGCGGCAACACCAAAGAGACAGATTTGGAAGCCCCCGCCGCTAGCGAGTTTACGTAGGTATTCACCGCAGATGCCTGTCCCGTTAGCCTAACCCGGAATTGCGAAGCGCTAGCAGCTCCTTGGTTCTTGATCGTAATTGCGAACGTAACGTTTTGCCCAATTTCAGCTTGCTCAGGCGTATGAGTAATCCCTGTTATTACGAGATCGGCCTTGGGCGCAGAAGAAACGCTCACCTGTTTTGAAGCAGTGTCAGTTGCGCCATCGTTGTCAGTAACGGTAAGACTGACGTTAAACGTTCCCGTTGTTGAATAGGCGTGCTGAGTAGATACCCCAGTTGCGGTTGCTCCGTCACCGAAACTCCAGCTATAGCTAGTTATACTACCATCTGGATCTGAGGATGAGGAAGCGTTTAATGAAACTGGTGATCCAACCGTAGTTGAGGACGTGCTCATATTAAACGCGGCCTGGGGCGGTTCATTGGCTGGTGCTGTGGGCATGAGGACCAGTCTTCCATTTCCGTAGATGTAGGCTGACCCCATGGAAACTGTTTCAGATAGTAATTTACCGCGAAGAGCCGGTTCAGATAGAGACAGATCTTCGGATAGCAACAAAGCTGCCGCTCCACTCACATGAGGAGTGGCTCCAGAGGTGCCTGCAAATGTTGTGTAAGGGCTTGTACCTGTGGTTACGTTATCCGGCGCACATAGATCCGGCTTTGGGCGGCCATCGTTTGTCGGTCCCTGCGAGCTATAAGCTTCTTGTGGTCCGCTGGTGTAACTGTTATGGTCAATGGCTCCTACGGTGACAACTTTGGCAACATTTCCCGGCGCTAGTATTGAACTTGCCGCTATTGCCGGGGATAGGTTCTGATAGAGGCTGTAGATCTCGATCTTCTTTGTCCCAGAGCCTTTTACCTTTACTGTGTATGTGCCGCTAGAGCCTACAGTGGTAGTGATGGATTCGGTCGGTTCCTCAGTGCCTGTCTGATGTTTAGTCGATGATGCAACTACGTTGTTTGAAGGATCGTACAGGTAAAGATCATAATCGGTTGATGCTTTAGGCCAGTCTTGCCAGGTCATGTAAAGGATAACTTGGGAACCAGCGCTTGCCGAAAAACGGATTTGCTGATCAAGCCATGTATCTGAGTTACTATCCACAAAGGTTCCTTCCCAATGGCTTTGCGCCTCGTTTCCTGCAGCATTTACCCACAGGATTCCACCTTGAATTGCCCGATTAGCTATATCAGCGATCGTTCCGGTTCCATCGTAGAAGTTGGTGTTATACCAGCCAAGGGAATGGTTAATGATGTCGATATTGTTGTTTAGACAATAGGTTACTGCTTGATCCAGATCGACTTCATCGGCGATCTTGATAAGGTAAAGCTGAGCATCCGGCGCTACTTCATGTAATATCTCGGCGACCGCTGTTCCATGGGTTATCCCACTGGTAAGCCCAGTACCCGTTATGTCGTGCTGTTGAACTGAGGCTGGAATATCGCCTCTTGCTTGTGCTTGTGATAGGCCAGAGAAGCCCAGGTCGATGATTGCCACTTTGACGTTTCTACCAGTGACGCCGGCAGAATGAATTGCGTCAGCGTTTATCGCCTGTACTCCCTCACCGGGTATGGAAAGCGCGTGCGGGATATAAGGCGCTCTGATGAAAGATATACCGCCTATTTG
>CAZKFV010000056.1:0-3919 GCA_964552295.1 uncultured Thermotogae bacterium
TTCCCAATATTTCTACCTTGTCGGTATCGTCCTTGGTAAGGAGCGGTTCTATCTCCTGCACCTGTTGCGCAATAGCATAGGTATCGCTAGGAACAAGCAAAATCGGCACCTCTTCCTCACTTGCTCGATTGATGACATTCGCCGGGGGAACGATGTTATTGGTCAGCAAGATACAAGAGGTACCCCCCGCTTCCAAAGCAGCAAGCACCATATCACTTCGGTCACCGCTGGTTATGACCAATTTGTCATCCTTGCCGATCAACGGGTCACTGAGTACGGCTGACGCGGACATTGCACCCACGAAAACGTTGCGAATCTTCTTATCCAGTCCCGCATCACCTGCAATCACCCGCGCAAACAGCTTGTCCGCCAGGTAGCTTGCCGCCAGCGTGGTCAACTCCTTTTCGTAGGGGATCACACCAAGAACATCCACTCCTATCTCCTCGATCTCGGAAATATGGGTAGCCTTGAAATCCTCTGGCTGCATACCCTTGTTTATGATACCCCCGCCGATATGCGCCTCTTCTGAGCTTACAAATCGCTTCAAGAAAGCAATATCGTCAGCTATCTCGTTCTCCGTCCCGCCAGCGATGATAAGCACGTTACTTCCCGTCGCCTGCGACAGGGTAAGAGGATCAAGGTACACAGAGGCGCCGTAGGACAAGTCCTTGCCACACTCAATGAATAACGTGTCCTTATCCCGACCCATATCAGAGATCGCTTTCTTCACTTCAGCGTGTATTGAATCACGATCGTACATGTAGTGAAGCTTGGAGTGATCAAATCCAATGGATATCTTCTCCGGCTCCTCGGTGAGGGCGAAAAGGTTCACCATCAAGGCGGCGTCGTAATCCCACAACCGCTTCTTGCGGTACAGGAATCGATCCCCCAATGGTTTGAGATAACCAAACTTCTTGCCAAGCACCTTGGCCAACCCTACCAGTACGCTCGTCTTGCCCGCGCTACTGCGCGTTGAGGCGATGATCAGCGAACCCATCTCTACCTCACCTCCCGTGTAGTCCTAAAAAGAATTCTCACGTCAACTGCCTTTACACCTTGCCCGTGTTCGTAGACCACGAGCGGGTTTATCTCGATATCTGTAATGTCACGACACCTATCAACGAGCGCGCCCAGCTTCATTGCTACCTCAGCAATCCCATCTATATCCTTTCGCTTCTCGCCACGCACTCCTAAAAGAAGCGGATAAGAGCGAATATCAGAGATCATAGCCCGTGCCTCGCGCTGGCTGATTGGAGCCGCGCGGAAGGCCACGTCTTTCATCACCTCAACGTAGATTCCTCCCAGGCCAAACATCACTATGGGACCAAACGAAGCATCCTGACGGGCTCCAATTATGGTTTCCACGCCGGGCTTTACCATCTCGACAACCTCAACCCCTTGAATCAGCGCATCTGGCTTGTAAGAAAGACAGCTCCTCATTATCGCCTGATAAGCATCGATCACTTCATTTTTGTCTTCCAAGTCTAGAGCAACGCCACCAGCATCGCTCTTGTGGATGATATCCTTGGAGACTACCTTCATAACCACTGGATAGCCGGTCTCGTCTGCGGCCTGCACCGCCTCATCAAGACCGCCTGCTATGATAGAACGGGGCATAGTAAGTCCCAGCACGCTAGCCATTCGCTGTGCTTCATCAGCAAGGAGGAATCCGCGATTTTGCTGACGAGCATCATCCAGTATCTCCTCTACAGCCACTACGTCAATTTCTATCTCCGTCTTCGCTTCATCCTCAGCGTTCAAGTTACGCCAAGACCTATACAGGGCGCCCAGGCAGGACACGCCATCATATATGTCAGAGAATACAGGAACCCCTTCAGTGCGAAGGGTTCGCACTATTGTCTCCAGCTTATCCCCTCCAAACAGGGAGAAGATAATCGGCTTCTTGTCCCGATACCGCTGGTATTCCTCCCGCAAGAGCTCGCCAAAAGCATCGTTATCGAAAAGAGCTGTTTCACAGTAAAGCGCAATCGCCGCGTGCATATCATCGTTTTCTAGCATTGCTTCTAACGATTTCTTGTAATCCTCTGCCGTTGCCTGGCCGGTTAGATCGATGGGGTTTTTGGACGAGCCAAAGCTGGGCATCACGGGCGCAAAAGCCTCCTTCAACACCGCCTGGTTATCGTAAAGCTCCACTCCGTACTTCTCGCAAGCGTCAGTAGCCAGAACGCCTATTCCACCTCCGTTAGTAACAATGACCGACTCCGTCCCCTTGGGAAGCGGCGCATCAGAGAGAAAGCGCGCCCAGTTGAACGCCTCCTGAACGCTCTCCGCTCGCAGGACACCACACTGGCGCATGATGCTATCGAAGATCTCGTCAGCCCCGGCAAGCGAGCCAGTGTGCGAAGCGGCGGCCATCGCCCCGCGCTGTGATCTTCCCGACTTGATGACGATCACATGCTTCTTTCTTGCCACATCTTTAAGCATGTCCACTAACCGGCTCCCCCGCTTAACGCCCTCTATATACATCAGTATCACTCTGGTGGCTTCATCGCGCGCCAGGTACTCGAGAAGATCGGACTCATTTATGTCGGCCTTGTTCCCTATGGACACCAGCGCGGATAGACCGAGCGATTCCGCGGCGGTTTTACCGATCATAGCAATCCCCAATGCGCCGCTCTGAGTTATTATCGCTACATGGCCAGGAAGAATACCCCCCGCGCCGAAGGTCGCATCAAGAGAAACGGCAGCAGAATAAATGCCAAAAATATTGGGGCCCAGAACCCGCATCCCCTGCTCGCGCGCATACGAGACAATCTCCCGCTCCAAATCAGCGTTTCCTACCTCCGAGAACCCTGAGGTGATGATCACCAAGTGCTTGACCCCTGCAGATGCACAATCCTTCACGGCATCGTACACGTGCACGGCTGGCACAGTGATCACAGCGATATCCACATCCGCCCCAACCTGAGAAAGGGCCTGATACATCTTAAGGCCAAGTATCTCTCCTGGCTTTGGATTAATCGGATAAACGCCACCCTTGTACCCACTGTTTACGATGTTCTCCACCACCCGGTAGCCAATCTTGGAGGTGTTCTGCGATGAGCCGACCACCGCCACCCCTCGAGGCTCGAACAGGTAGTCAACATCTGTTCTTGTATTCATTACATCACCTACATTCGTAATCTGCATTCCATCATCAGTTAAACAACAGCCTCAACTCGTATACACCTGCCTCGCGGCGCTTATCGACCGTAAAGCCGCTCTTCTCGAACAGATGCAACATCGCCTGATTCTCCACTAACACGTCAGCAGAGAACCCATGCAAACCTTGGCGCTTAGCAAGGTACGTCAAGTAATCAAGAAGCGTGGTTCCTATGCCACGATTTTGGTAATCATCGCGCACCACAAGCCCAACCTCAGCGGTATGGGTCTTCTCATCGATTCCGTATTGACCGACCCCAATAACAGTCTGCTGGCCCTCTTCGCCGATCACCGCCAGAATCACCATCTCACGTGTGTAGTCAATAACCACAAACTCCTGCAGACGCTCGTGAGGCATGTCCTTGCGAACCGATATAAAGCGGCGATAGATTGACTGGTCCGATAATGAGTAGAAAAAATCCTTTAACAGCGGCTCATCGCTTATGCGCACCGGGCGTAGCATGATCTCAAACCCTTGCTTAGTTGTTCTAAACGCCTCCAGCTCTTCGGGATACTGACCCCTCTCACCCGGTATGTACGCCTGATCCTTAAAGATCAGGTTAAGCGCCTTGGCTTCCTTGAGAAGCCACGGCCTGAACTTGGGATGTGCGATACTGATAAGCTCCATCGCCCTTTCACGTGTGTTCTTCCCGTGCAGATAGGCTATTCCATATTCTGTTACCACATAGTGCACATCGCCTCGCACCATTGTTACCCCCGAACCTTCGGTTAGAAGTGGAACAATACGCGATACCTC
>CAZKFV010000057.1:0-4943 GCA_964552295.1 uncultured Thermotogae bacterium
GGCAAATGGGAATACCTGAATCCGGATGGTATTGGTACTTCGACATCAACGCTCATTGGCATTTATGCCTAGTGACTGACTAGAAGAAATCTCAGTTCAACAAATCAGCTATTCGTGCGCCTGCAATTCTAGCACGAGAAAAGCAAGCTGTTGAAACAAAGGCGGTAAAAGTCCTGAAAAAGCAGTCAGCTACCTATTCAAAGGCCGAGTGATCTCAAGTAATCACGAGCCTGCCTAAATGATTCAACAAGATCTCCCTGGGTCTTAAGTTCAAGGACTGCAGGCCCGCTGTACTCAATTGCCCCTATCCTGTCAACCACGTTCTGCCAGTCTATCGACGCTTCTCCTATTGGAAGGTGATCATCGCGATCGCCGAAGTTATCGTGCAAATGAACATGAACTAACTGCCCTCGGTAACGATCGATGTAGTTTCGTATGGGTTCTCTACCAGCATCCTGTGACATATAAGCATGGCCAACATCAATGCATATACCAAGATTTGTCTCATTGGGGTCGTCTCCTATCCCGTCAAGAGCAAGGTCCAATTGAGCCATGGTGTTAGGCGTATTCTCTAGGATAACCCGCACCCCTAGCTCACGCGCTAGGTTAGCTAGGCGCTTGATCCCTGGAAAATCAGGATGCGGATCCAATCCTTCAAGGCCTAGACTGCCGGGATGCACAATCAGCGATTTGGCACCGATCGTGGCGCACAGATTAATCTCATCCTCCAATCCGTGAGGATCCCACTGCCAGTGCTCAGGCCTTGTATGAACAGATAAGTGTGGCGCTCCTTTGCAGGCATCCTTGATCTGTCGAGCCAGTTGGCTGCTAACCCATGGCTCTTCCCATCCTCTATTTGTCCAAACCTCAACCCCTAGCTCAAGAGCAATAAGGTTTTCCACAGCTTCACTAATTGTCGGCCATGTGTCTGGATCACGTTGATAGAAGAATCCCCACGTGCTTCCAGCCAGGCAAATATCAGAAGAACCCGCACCCAATATCAGATCACCTCTGTTCTCTCTCTGAATCTTATCCCCATGGACTCAAGCTCATCAAGAACCGGCTCGTATATCGCCGGCGTGACTGGGACCTGAACCCCAGTTAGATCTATCTTTCCCTCCAAGATAAGCCTGGTTGCAATTGCCGCGGGAAGCCCTACTGTTCGAGACATGGAGGTATCGCCATCTGGGATGCCGTAGTCGATCATTGTTGATACAGTCTTCTCCTTGCGATCAGGATACTTAGCAACAAACTCATGCTGCATAACAAGCATATCTCTCTCTCCGGGAGCATACTGCATCATCTCCAGCATTCGTCCGGCAAGCACATCAACAGGTGATTTTGCGCCTTGCACGATAGGATCATCACTGAATAAACCAAGCCATTCCAGATTCGAAATTGCAGCTGATCCCCGTTCAACGCCCAAGAACTTCGCTACATCAGATTTTAAGTCGTCACTAGAGTTCACCATCTTGGAGGTAAATTGAGCGAGTGTGATACCGGCCAAATCTTCTCTATCTGTCTCATCAAGCAAGCCTAGTTCCGCAATCTTCTTGAGCGTCTCGCACCATCCGGGGTAACGAAGAGTTCCCCGTAACATGACTTTGACCCCGTGGATTCCGTAAGTATCTATGTAGGGAAGGCTATCCCGATTGGGATAAGCTTCTAACTCGCCAAAGCCCTCGATCTCCACCAGCCAATTGTTTGCGAACAGATCCTCTCCCGGGATATCGATGATTCTCCCATCCTTCAGGTGGCGGGCCGGGTTCTTTCCAGCAAGCACCACGCCGCGCGGACTCCAAGAAAATTTATAGCCAAATGGATTGTCATTTGCATCAGGCGCTGGAAGACCTCCGCAGTATGAAGTGAAGCTTTCAAGTTCCCCTCCGTTACTACGAATATGGTCGATAACCCGCATCGCTGACATGTGATCAATTCCGGGATCCACACCGATCTCGTTTAGCAAGACAACCCCTGCTGTCCTGGCCTGGTTATCCAGGGCTCGCATATCATCTTTTACATAAGAGGCAGTGACCATCTGCTTTTTGTGCTTGACACACAGCTTCGCAACCAGGGGATGGTATACATAGGGAAGAAGACTGATAGACAGATCAGCCTGCGAGATCAGGTCCTCCAGTTCCCGCTCGTCGCTCACATCTACCCTTTTTGCGATACCGTTTCTCGCATCACCCACTATATGTTGAGCTTTCTCCACCGTACGACTAGCGACGATTACCTCAAATCCCGGCTGATCCAGAAGGTAATGCACTAATGGTCCAGAAACGAGACCCGCACCAAGAACTAACACTTTCTTCATCTTCTTACTCTCCTTTGGGGTATCATCCCCGATTCATTTCATAGATATTTCTCTATATAGGTATAATCCGGGGTCAATTCTCCTCGATGAACTATCACCGCACGCTTAATCTCTGCAGGAAGCTCAAGGCTATCGAAGCTCGCTTCATAATCAGCAAACGTAATGGCAGGGATATAATCTTTAAACACACCACTAAAGTAAGCGGAAGACTCGCGGGGAAGCTCTGTAGGCAGTATCTCTACAGCCATAATAACTGGCCCATTGCCCTCTACGCCATCGATCGCCTTGTCCCTTGAAGGATCGTAAACGAAAACAGGATCATTTGGTTCAGTCGCTTTCACAGTGCACTCAATCGCCCCTTCAACATCACAGGAGATATCCCCGATAACCTTCAGGCGCGCTTCACCGTTAATATACATTTGCACTGCCTGGGCTTTAGTTATGAGGCGAGGATAGCGTTCTTCCCAATAAATACAGTTTACCAAAACGTCAAGGTAAGGTAGATATCTGTCGAAGGTTCCTTTGAACCTCTCGGGATGCGAGTAGTACTCCTGAAGATCAAACCTCCGGCTGCTATCCAGGGGTTCAACCATGTGCTCTTCCTTAAATACAACCTTAAAGAGCCCCTTTTTCGCCTTTGGATGTGATGCGGTAATCTTGCCAAGATCTTCTGGCGCGACTTCCTCCACTGGCAGAAGACCAAACAACTCCTGCGCCCCTCGAGATACATTGCCATACCCGGCAAAGCCAACCACAAGGGGCATAACATGATTGGGAAGTCCATCTGTAGCTATTAGTTGCCCTATCTCCTTCAGCTCTTCCTTAGCTGTTTCAAGGTCCGGATACTCTAGGGCTCTTTTAACCTTACTAAATGGGTTTTCTATTCCCTGTACCTGCAAACGCCTGCCAAGGGCCCACAGGGTATCAATGATTCCTGCTAAACCAGCAAAGTTTCCAAAGAATACTAGCCTCTTCCCGTTCTCATCTGTAATCTTTTCGTAGTCAATTAAGGTACAGGAACGGTCAAGGATTTTTTGTAACATGGCCATGTTATACGGTTGTCCTTTGATGGTATGCGAAAAAAACACATAAGTCTTTCCATCCTCCAAAGAGGGTATAGGGATTTCCTTAATCCCGATTATCACAGGATAATCACTGAGCTCATCCACAACCTTGATCCCAGCGGCTTGGTAATCTGAGGCAGTGAACACCCTTTTGTCTGAGGATTGGACTGCAATATCTAGGCCATGTTCATTAGAAAGACCACTGGCATCTTCTGGGACCAGTGGAGCCCGCCTTTCCCACTCATACATATCCTCACGCCGGATCCCAATCTTCTTATTCATCCTGATTACCGCCTCCTTGAAATCACAAACCTAGCTAAAACATTGCCCTGCACTACGGAGATAGAAATGTTCATATCTTAGCAAGCATGATAAACAACCTTACCATCCAAGATCGTCATCTCCACAGCCATATCCAAGATTCCCACAGGCTCCTTGAATGGATCGGCGTCCAACATAACCAGATCAGCCAGTTTTCCGATCTCGATTGTTCCCTTTGTTTGCTCTTCAAATGAACTATAGGCTCCCATCATAGTATAAGAGCGAAACGCCTGAGCAACTGACACCTTTTGTAGTGGATATGGAGCATTTACCGCCCAGTGGATTCCGTACAAGGGGTTAAACGGCATACAATCTGAACCAAATACTAGCTTTACCCCTTCCCTGATCACCGAGCCAAGAGGATTCATTAGCTCTGTTCTCTCACGACCAAGCCGGTGGTCATAAAGACCACCCGCTAGCCCCCACTGCCCAGTGAAATTTGGCTGCATGGAGGCAATAATCCCAAGCCTTTTCATCTTTTGGGTGTGCTCCAGGGAGAGCATTTCCCCATGTTCAATCCGGTGGCGTAGTCTCTTCTTTTCTCTTAGGTTAGCCTTTTCAAAGCAATCCAACACCAAATCTATAGCTCTATTACCAATAGCGTGTATAGCAAGCTGAATATCGTTCTCATGAGCCTTTAGCACTATTGCCTCCAGCTGTCTCTTTCCCCAGATAAGAAGGCCCAATTCATCAGGGCTGTCCGTATAGGGCTCCGTCAGAGCTGCTGTCCTAGCGCCAATTGATCCATCCGAGAACACTTTTAGCGGCCCCAGCCTTAGCCAGTTATCCCCAAAACCCGCTCCTAATCCCAACTCAGCCAGATTATCTAAGTAATCAGTCGTGAGCATGAGGCTTGCGCGAATACCAAGCTTGCTTTCTTGCCTCAACGATCGATAAGCCTTAAGCATCGTCCCATCAACGCTCGCATCCTGAATGGAGGTAACTCCAAGGGCATGCGCGATCTTGGTGGCAGCTTGAATGCCAGAGATATACTGCCCCACAGTGGGTTCCAGGGCTTTGCTAGCAAGCCCCGCAGCCTGTTCCTTGAGCAAACCTGTTGCCTCGCCCCCTGCAAACTCGTATCCAATGGCATCTATAGGCAGGTTGAGAATCTCTAATGCTTTAGTGTTAACGCAGCTTAAGTGGCAGTCTATTCTTTGTATGATCACTGGGTTATCCGGTGCCGCCACGTCAAGCTCTTGCTTACTAATGTACTCACGCGTATCGCTCCATTGACTCTC
>CAZKFV010000058.1:0-3059 GCA_964552295.1 uncultured Thermotogae bacterium
GGCGCTGGGATACTTGGCGCCATGGACGTACATCAAACAAGAGGTGACCTTGCCACAACGAACCCTTGACTTAGCACAAATTAGCGCCTAGACTGGTGCGGAATTCCCACCGCATGTCCTACCACAGTACTCTGTCCCCCGGTCAGTCAGTATCCTTAGTACGCGTAATCCCTTTTCCTCAAAGAACGGTAGTACTCGATCGTCTAGTAAATCAGCTGCCTTGATCGGTTGCTTGCTAGTGTACAGCTTAGCAAAGCCAACCGCCCAGTCAGAGCACCAGGTTGGCTGGGAGGATCTTGGTTCCTATACTGAGATAGCGTTAGAGCTGTGTGCCTACTGAAGAGACAAAGGAGGGGATTATGAGCAAAGCAAGAAGGGTTGCGTTAGCGATTGGATTAGCAGCGATCCTGAGTGTAGTCGTGGTGGGGCAGATGGCCGAGCTCCAGCAGTCCGTCATGGATGTCTTTGAGTCGGCTGCCCCAGCGGTTGTACACATAACTGTGCGCGGAACAGCGGAGGGCTCGATGATGCAGGCGGTTCCAGTTGAGGGGACCGGATCTGGATTCCTCTATGACGCCGATGGACACATAGTGACGAACTTCCATGTGGTTGAGGGCGCTGAAGAGATCACCGTCTCATTCGAGCGTGTGGAGTGCTGCTCTGCAACCGTTGTTGGGCTAGACCCATCGACCGACCTGGCTGTAATCCGCGTACGACGCGAGGATCTGCCAAGCGCGTTGGAGCTGGCGGATTCGGATGGGATTCATGTTGGGCAATTTGTGGTTGCCATTGGAAATCCGTTCGGCCTTGAGCAGGCAATGACCTTTGGGATCGTTAGCGCCCTGGGTCGAGTCATTCAGAGTCCGGATGGGCGCTTCGTTGGCGAAGCGATCCAGACTGATGCGACGATCAATCCCGGCAACTCCGGAGGGCCTTTGCTCGATCTCCAGGGGCGGGTTATTGGTGTGGCCTCGCAGATCATTAGCCCAGTAAGAGGTTCATCGGGTATTGGTTTCGCGATTCCCTCCAATACAGTAGCCCGCATTGCCGACGCTCTAATCAGTGACGGACGCTATGCCCACCCGTACTTGGGTATCGGTGGCTACGGCCTCTCTCCAGAGCTTATACAGTTGTTCCGTCAGAATGATGTGGCGCTGCCTTTCGAAACGGGTTTGATGGTTACGCAAATCGTCGCAGATGGACCTGCGATGATGGCGGGACTTCAAGCTGCGGATATGACCCTGCAGTTAGGAAGATTTGATGTGCCGGTTGGCGGTGACATCATCATGTCAATCGATGGCAACCCAGTCAGATCGATGCTCGACATCATATTGTATCTCGATCTCGAGACTCAGGTAGGCGATACCGTCATTCTGCGTGTTCTCCGCGAAGGAGAGATCCTTGAATTGCTGGTCGAGCTTGGCGAACGACCGGATAGCACATCCTGATGGGTGATCGTTTTAGGAACGGTGGGCTTTATGATGCGAAGACCTGTTTGTTAGCTCTCTTATACGCTCTGAAGTGGGGCTTGAAATCTGTACCTGCAGAAGATGGGTTTGACAATACTGCTAGCTCGCCCTTAAATGATTGTCATGGAAGACAGGAACGATTCCGAGTACTTGAGGTGTTATTGCTCGTGTGTGCAAAAGCATCCTCCAGCTATGCCTATCTGTTATTGTATTGGAGTAGCAGCAATTTCTCTAATACTGGTGTTTGGGGCGACGTCAGTTGCTGGGGCAACAAGCATGTCAGGTGGTGATATCTCCTTTGTTGTAACAGCAGATCTCAATGGAGATGGATATGATGAGGTCATCATCGGTGTAGAGCCACTGAGCGAAGTTCATATCGCAGAGTTTGCGCTTCCCGGAGACGTGTTTGTCTACGAATGTGACCGTACCGAACAGGGAAGCTGCGTTTTGCAGCAAGCCTTTCGATGTCGATCTGACATTCCAGAGTTGTATCTTCCCGGTTTCTTCAAGCCGTCACTTGTTTCGATTGCTGACATTGATGGAGATTCTCTTCTTGAGGTAGCCATTGTCTGGTGCGAACAGTGTTGGTGGCCAATAGCCTATCAGCCGATTTCCGTTCTTCAATTCAATCCGCTGAAAGTTAAATATGAACTGGTGATTAACCCTGAACGTCACGTGGGCGAGATCGGTGGATACGCTTTGGAAGATGTTGACGATGATGGGATGCTTGAGATTCTTGAGATCGATCCGGTCTACGGGACAGAGACCAATCCCGTAACTGGCACACAAGAGTGGGAATGTCACTACTGTCCACATCGATATAGTGTTCGAGTGATCGAGTTCGATGGCGAAAACTTCAGCATTGACGCGGTGTTTAATGACGGTGAGGTTTATATAACGCCGGGTAAGTACCTCCCCGATGCGGCGTGGGATCCAATTTCAGGCTTCCTGCTAGAGCTACTTGACCAGATTAGCGCCATAGGAAGAGAATAGATCTTGAGATTTGATCAGTAAACGAGGTGAACAGCACAGGCGTGATTTACAGGTGCAGATTGTACTATCAGAATGCATGTGCTGAAGATCACTGTCAACACCCACTTTATCTTGCAAAGCAAGAAGATTATTTCGGGTTTTGACATATCATGGATCGTCTTCTCATTGCTCACAGAATAGCTGTGCTATAATCAAGTAAGGCTAAGAGAGGAGATTACTGATTCCTCATGAGAACTAAAACCCGATGCTTTCGCAACATCACCATACTCGTCGTTATTTGCCTGTGTTTTGCCATCTATTCACCAGTAGCAATGGGGAAAACTGGTGAACTAGCGATTAGAGATGAAGATAAGCACGACGAGCTATCCGCTAGTTTAGAAAGGATAGAAGCCAATCTAGCTCCTCTTCATTTAGCTGTAGCTACGGGTTAAAAACCCTGGTGCATGAGAGTGGCCACGTGTTATTTGCCAGCTTGGCTGGAGCCAGTTCAGCCAGGATCGAGGAGTATCATTTCTTTTGGGGTAGTGCCTCCTACTCCTGGGATCAATCACCAGCTGCCTGGCAGAGATTGATGGCTCAAGCTGGCGGTATGATCCT
>CAZKFV010000059.1:0-12818 GCA_964552295.1 uncultured Thermotogae bacterium
AGGAGGAGCGATGGCCAGTATTCTCATTCATGCAGCTGAACAGGGGTTGCTTTACGGGATTGCGGCACTTGGCGTTTTCATCACCTACCGCATTCTCAATTTCCCCGATCTGACGGTCGATGGCAGCTTCGTCACCGGGGCGGCCATCGCCTCCTCCCTCCTTGTGATGCATGGGTTTGATCCATTCTTTGTCCTAGTTATAGCCTTTGCTACAGGGGCATTGGCGGGCGTTATCACCGGCCTATTGAACACACATTTGGGAATCACTGACCTTCTCGCCGGCGTGCTGTCAATGATCATGCTCTACTCGATAAACCTGCGCATAATGGGCAGGCCAAACATCTCCCTACTACGTGCTGACACTATCATCCGTATAGTCGAACGGAACTTTAGCTTTCTGGGAAATGTGTCTACCCTGGTTTTTGTGGCCATCATTACCGTTGTAGTGATGGTGTTTTTGGTTTTATTCTTCAAGACTGAGATTGGACTTGTGCTTAGGGCAACAGGAGACAATGAGCGAATGGTGTTAGCTCAGGGAGTAGACACGAAGAAGATGAAAGTTGCAGGTCTAGCCCTTTCCAACGGATTGGTCGCTTTGTCCGGTGCTCTAGTAGCGCAGTACAGCGGATTTGCCGATGTGGGCATGGGAATAGGGACCATAGTTACTGGGCTTGCTGCAGTGATTATTGGCGGCTCGCTGATCCGATCTCGCAAGGTGCTGTGGATGATAACGAGCGTTCTTGTCGGTTCTCTCATCTATCGAACTGCAGTGATGTTCGCCCTGCGTTATGGATACGTAATCGGCTTCCAGGCAAGTGACCTAAAGCTTGTAACATCACTCATTGTTATTATTGCACTAGTTGTACCCGCCTTTCGCGAACGTATGGCAAGGAGAGTCAAAACATGTTAAAGCTAAAACACATCCGCAAGGCATTCCGCTCCGGACAGGACATTGTGCTTGCCTTGGGAGGGGTTAACCTTGTTCTTGAACGGGGAGATTTCATCACCGTGATTGGTTCGAACGGAGCGGGAAAGACCACCTTACTCAACATTATTGCTGGGACAATCTTGCCCACTGCTGGACAAGTACTCATGAAGGATAAAGATGTAACAACGATTCCTTCTTATCGCCGAGCTAAGTGGATTGGGACAATAACTCAGGATCCGCTCGCTGGGACTGCTCCAATGATGACCATCGCTGAGAACTTAGCCTTGGCTAGAAAGCGCTCTAACAGATCCTTCAGGCTTGCGATAACAAGAAGAAGACGCCAGGAGATGGTTGAACAGATGCTCTCCCTGGGAATGGACCTCGAGCACCGCCTCGATGACCCAGTCTCGCTTCTATCAGGAGGAGAGAGACAGGCACTAACTGTAACCATGGCCACACTAGCTCAGCCGGAGATTCTTCTGCTTGATGAACACACAGCCGCTCTCGACCCGGCAAACGCTGCAAAAGTCTCACTATTGACGCAGGAATTCGTCAAGAGCTTAAATGTAACGACCATCATGGTAACCCATAATATGGAACACGCTCTTTCACTGGGAAACAGGTTATTGATGATGAATAAGGGCGCGGTCATCTACGATTTCTGTGGCAAGGAGAAGGATACACTCACGGTAAGTAATCTTGTTGACTTGTTCAGTAAAAAACACGTTGCCGATGATGAACTACTCCTGAAAACTAACTAGTCATTCTTACCGCAGCAGTTTTTGTACTTCTTACCCGATCCGCACGGGCAAGGATCGTTCCTTCCCGGTGTTTTCTTGGTCTTTGATAATTTCTGCTCACGTACTTCCGCAGTGGATGTGGTATTGGAGCTGGGGCCGGGGTGTACGTTAAGCATCCTCCGCTCTGGCTCAGGTTGCTTTTCTCCTTTGATGGTAAGGCGCGGGTTTAGCAAAGAAGCGACTATCTTTTGCGCGGCATTTGCGAGCATTTCCTCAAATAGTATATACGATTCTCTCTTAAAAACAACTAGTGGGTCAGTACCTGCGTAAGCGGTCAGACCTATTCCCTCTTTCAGATCATCCAGGGTATACAAGTGGGACAACCAAGCCTCGTCGATCATCTTTAGTATGATATAATGAGCAATGAGGGGGAAGTGCCCTTCAAAACGCTGCTTTTGTCTTACGAGAGCTTCCTCAAAAACATCGATAGCTATCTGCTTTAGCTCCTTTACATCCTTACTAGCTAAAGAGGATTCGTCCATCAGTGTGAAAGAGGAGAGATAACGAGAAAGTCCTTCTAAATTCCAATCCTCCTCAGGCCTAGAGGCATCGATGAATTCAGAGATGATGATACTAGCAACTTCAACAAACAGGTCGTGCAGGTAATCGTCTATATCACTTGCGGAAATTTCCGACACCTGGTCACGCGGCGGTAACAGAAAACGATTACGCAGTGCGTAGATTGCCCCTCGCTGCTTTGCTAGAACTAGGTCATATTCCAACAGATGCTTACGAATCTCGAAGTTTCTGCCCTCAACGCGTTTCTGAGCTCGCCTAATAGCACTAGATAGTATCTCGTGCTCGATCGCTTGTCCCTCTTCCATACCCAGTTTGTCCATGACCGCGGCAATACGAGTCCCGCCAAAAATGCGCAGCAAGTCATCTTCCATCGATAGATAGAACTGTGAGGAACCTGGATCTCCCTGACGGCCGGCTCGCCCAAGTAGCTGGTTATCAATGCGGCGCGACTCGTGCCGTTGACATCCAATAACATGTAGTCCACCAAGTTTGGATACTCCCTCAGCAAGCTTGATATCCGTCCCCCGACCGGCCATGTTCGTAGCAACGGTAATAGCTCCAAGCTGGCCGGCATCCTTCACAATCTCAGCTTCCTTCTCATGGTACTTCGCGTTGAGGACCGTATGCTCAAGGCCCCGTTTCTTTAGTAGTTTAGAGAGGTATTCTGATTTATCTATAGAGTCTGTTCCTACCAGAACGGGCCTTCCCGTCTCATGCAGACTCTCAATCTCATCGGCAATAGCATTGAACTTCGCTTTTTCAGTGCGAAAAATCACATCAGGCTTCGCATGGCGGATCAGCGGTTTGTTAGTAGGCACAACAAGCACGGGAAGGCCGTAGATCTGCTTGAATTCTTCCTCCTCCGTCTTCGCGGTACCAGTCATGCCACAGATCTTCTCGTACAAGTGGAAGTAGTGCTGCAAGGTGATTGTAGCCAGCGTCTGAGACTCGCGCTGCACCATCATACCTTCCTTTGCTTCCAGGGCCTGGTGCAAACCGTCAGAATAACGCCTATCAGGCATCAACCTTCCCGTAAAAGAGTCAACTATCATCACCCGCCCGTCTTTGACTATGTAGTCCCTTTCTTTCTGGAACAAATGCAGGGCACGCAATGCCGTCTCCAAATGGTGCAACGAAGCAGTATTCTCGGGGGCATACAGGTTTTCGATGGAAAGCGTCTGTTCTCCCTTCTTGATTCCCGTGTCAGTGAGAGAAAGCCTCTTAGTCTCCTCATCTATTTCGAAGTCGACATCCCTTTTGAAGCTACGAGAGGCTTTGGCAAACTTGCGGTATTTGTCGATTGATTCGGCTGTAGATCCCGAGATGATCAGCGGCGTACGCGCTTCATCAATCAGGATATTGTCGATCTCGTCAATTATCGCGTAGTCAAGATGCCCTTGAACCTTCTGATCGACCGAGACAACCATATTGTCGCGCAAGTAGTCGAACCCAAATTGGTTGTTGGTTCCGTAGGTGATGTTCTCGGCATAAGCCTCTTTCCGATCCTCCGGTAACATTCCTTCCTGCAACAAACCCACAGACAAGCCAAGAAACTCGTATATTGGCCCCATCCATTCGCGGTCTCGACGGGCAAGATAATCGTTTACTGTGACCACATGCACTTTCCCTACAAGGGAATTCAAGTACGCTGGAAGCGTTGCAACCAGCGTCTTCCCTTCTCCGGTCTGCATTTCGGCAATTTTGTGCTCATCCAGGCCAAGTGCACCTATGATCTGAACGTCAAATGGGCGCATCCCTACTTTTCTAACGGCAGCTTCCCTCACCACCGCAAAAGCTTCGTTTCTAATCTGCATCGTTGACTGTCCATTATGTAATCGGTCCCTAAACTCGCCAGTCTTTGCGGCAAGTTCCTGGTCAGAAAGGGATGCTATCGTGGATTCAAGAGCGTTTATCCTCTGCAGATCATGGGTATAGCGCTTTAGTTGTTGGGCATTCGTTTGCCCAAACACAAAATCTAGACCCTTCTTAATCTTATCAATTGCCATATCTTGTCCAGTATAGAACGCAAAAAGGGAGCCTTCAAGGAGATCCAGTTGCAGGAAGATCGCTTAATGCTTCTTCTACTACCTCTTTCTCCCGTGTTAGGGTCTCTATCTGACCTCGTATGTTGTTGTAGTCTGCAGCAGTCATGGATGCAGAAGAGGAAAGCCTCTTTCTTGCTGCTGACAGGGCCTTATCAATAAGAGACAGGGCTTCTTCCAAGTACCTTCTAGCAGTAACTGGCATCCCGCGGGCGCGGTACACGTCTCCCAATGAGATGTATGCTCTTTCGAATGTAGGGTGCTCCTCTATCAGTTCTTCAAGCTGCTTTATCGCTTTAGCGTGGTCATTACTTCTAAAGGAGATCATAGCACTTAAGTACTGGGCTTGCGCCGCGATAGTCGAGCTTGGAATGCTAGAAAGAAGAAGATCTATATCTTGCTGTGCTATTTCAGCCTTTCCAAGGTTTACCGCCACATTAGCGCGCATCAAATATACTGATTCATCAACGAAGCGATCCCTGCATCTTTCCAGGCTCTCTAACGCCTTGTCATACTGGCCTTGGTTAATCTGGGTAGTAGCTAGATGGTAATATGTCTGGCGCGGGCAGAAGTCAAGGCGGATGCTTTTGTTTAGAGTAGTCTCTGCAAGGTTATACTGGCCCATCTGCAGTTGGCGAATTCCTTTCCCAAGGAGGATGTTAGCTTGGTAGTCTCGTGCGGCTACAAAACTTGCTATCAACGCTAACAATACCACCGCAGTAGCTGTACCCTTCAGATACCAACCCCTTAAGCCTATACTTCGCGTTGCCTCTCCTCCATAGACCGGAGCAGAAGCAATCCCTAAGGAAAGCACAAGAACTAACGATGACGTTGGCAGGTGAGCTGGAAAGCTGAACAACGCGTGTACCAGGAATACTACAACCCCCGCGGCCAAAAAGATGAGATCCAGGCGGTCGGCCTCGTTTTTGTTTCTTCGCAAGCGCACCCAAAAGAAAAGCGGCAAAAACACTAAAAGACAGACAAGGGTAATGCTTCCCAGTATTCCCATCTCGGCTACAACTTGTACGTAATCGTTGTGTGCCTGAGCCGCCCGTGGGATATAAAATGTATATTTTGCCCCCCGAGGGGTGGCCAGGAATTGCGCCTTATACGGGACGAAATTCAATTTGTAGTTTCCTAGCCCTACCCCAAAGAGTGGGTGATCCTTGAACATCTCCCAGCCAACCCACCAATCCCAGGAGCGAGTTCTGCCTGCATTACGCTCCCACAACCGTGAGATCCATGAGCCATTATCATCGGCAGATAGCCCAACTACAGAGTTGAGTGGTCCCGATGGAGCCTCAATCAGAAACGTAATCACCAGTAAAGCCAGTAATGCAATCAACCAGCGCCTATTTCTCCTTATCGGCTCCACCGGACGGAAAAGCGCCCAGGCAGCAATAAAGGCGACCGCACCTACAATTAGGCCGACAACATTCCCCGTTTGACGAAGCAGTAACACTGTCCCAAAGGAGAATGCCATCAATCCAAGACAGATGCTTTTCAATAATCGTGACTTTAAACGAACAACAAGGATGACAGAAGGAAAAAGCAAGTATGCAAGAAAACCACCCAGGTAGTTACGGTTTCCCATGGTGGAGATAACCTCGCCTAATCCATCGCCTCCATGCGCGCCGCGCATTATCCCTAAATACTGAAGCAACCCGTACAAAGACGCAAGAAAAGCCGAGGTAAGTAGAGCATAAAGAACGAGAGTGATATCTTCTTTACGCTTAACGAAGTTTGACACAATGACGTAGAAAAGAAAGAAGAAGACAAACAGAGTCAAACTCTGGATAACCACACGCCCATTAGTTGCGTTAACAAGAGACAGAAGTGAGGCAACTATCAACCCGAGTGCAGGGTACACCAACCATGGTAGCTGTATTGTCCACTCTTTCTTTACTAAAGCATAAATTGCCCAAAGAATAAGAAGTATTGATATGGCAATAATTGCGAAGATCGTCTTACCATAGCCATATTCCGTCACCGTTGGCCAGATAAATAACGGCAGGGAAAAGACAAATGCAGCGATCAGATACACAATCACCCGCTCAAAGGAAACCTTCAGGCACCCTAGTCCTGAACTTCGAGAAGTACCAGAACCTTTCTTCCTGCTATTATTCTTTCCTTTACGTGTCTTAGACATCAGTATCACCAGCCAGTACCATCCGCGCTATACCGGTTAGCTTCTCCATCCCTCCAAGCGTGGAAATAAGTGGCCTCACAGCTGGCCACAGGTCCCTACGTGACGCGATAGCATGCGCAACTTGACTTGGGTAATCAATGTCACCGTAAGAAGAAATTAGGTCTCTGATCTCCTTTCGGTCAATCGCCTTCATTATAGTATCTATGCCTTGATCGTCTATGTCACACAGAAGGCTTCTAGCTGCTTGACCAAAAGAGATCTCATCGCCGATCTCAGCCTTGAACCTCTGTTCGTAGATGGCTAGATCGCTCTTTGTCGTTCTCCCAGCTAGAGCAGCTTTGGCTGCTACTTGCCCCGCAATTTTTGCGCACAAAAGGCCAGTGTACAGCCCCCCGCCAGAGGACGGTTTCACTTGGCCAGCGGCATCACCAACAAGCAAAACACCATCAGCAACCGTTTCACGGGCAAGTGATATCGGGATCAGGCCATGTACTCTCTCGATTTCATGTTCTACCCCTTCTTTTTCTAGGAAACGCGAAAGCAGGCAGTTGGTATCTGTTCCAATCGGCGCGCCCAAGCCAACACGCAAGGTTCCTTCCTGTGCGGGTATAACCCAGGCGAAGAATGTTGGAGCTAGTGACCTTCCAAAAAAAATATCTACCTCATCTTCCTTTCGCGCCTGCTTTAGGACAGTTGCCTGACTAGCGATCAGCGCTTCCTGGGGAGGAGAAAGGCTAAACCAGGAAGCAACAGCACTTGTAGGCCCATCCGCACCAATGATTACCGATGCACTTATATCTTGTCTTCCTCTGCTTGTTGCAATCAACATATGGCCACTACGCGCAGAGATTGCCTGAGTTCGCAAACGTACTTCTACCCCGGCATCACAGGCAGAGTTCATAAGCTCCCTGTCAAGGGCTGGCCTATCAATTACTAGCCCTTTAACTTCGCTTGAACGAAGCCCCAGCGCCGATCCCGAGGGGGAATGTATTAAACCTCCGCGGATCTTGCGGATTACACTTCTGTCCGAGGCCCCTGCAGCGGGCAATACACGGGGGCTAACGAGCCCGGCACAGCGAGCCGGCTCGCCTGATCCGTCACGCTTCTCCACTAACAACGTGTTAGCGCCAGCCCTTGCCGCCTCTCTGGCAGACACTGCCCCTACTGGGCCACCACCAACTACAGCCACATCATAGTATTCCATCTAAGGTTCGTAAGTTTCGCCAAGGACCGGAAGAGCGGCCGCTGTTTCCTGCGTAGATCAAGCGCAAGACTCCTAATTCACCTCTTCAACAGGCACCGGCATCCAAAGGCCAGCGTGCTCTTCTATCCACAACGTTGCAGCCCGAACTGGGTCATCATCCTCCCCTACCTCAATATCAGGGGTTAAACCAACTTCCTGTACGGCATTCCCTCTTGGAGTCCTGTACTCTCCGATGGTCAGCTTGAGGGCAGATCCATCCCGATAGGTAAAGAGCTGTTGTATTACTCCTTTTCCAAACGATTGCTCACCGATAAGAATTCCCATGCCGTGGTCCTGGATTGCTCCAGCGGTAATCTCTGCCGCACTCGCTGTTCCTGCATTGATCAAAACTACAAGCGGAAGGTCAGGAACCGCGTTTCCATGTGAGTAGTAGCTTTGATCACCGGACATACGGCTTTTAGTAGAGACTATAACTTGATCTTTATCCACGAACCGACTGGAAACAGAAACAGCGGCCGATAGAAGACCACCAGCGTTGTTTCGCATATCAAGGATGATCCCATCTATCTTGTCAAAGTCGAAACTGGCAAGGGCTTTGTCTACCCCAAGGGCCACCTCATCATCAAAGCGAGACAGCTGAATATAACCGATATTTCCATCATTAATGACCTCGCTGGTTACTGATACTATCTTTATCTTATCGCGCACAATAGCGATTTCTTCTTCAACTCCACCCTTATGAAGAACGGTCAAGATTACAGTTGTACCTATCTCCCCACGGATCCTTACGGATGCCTCGGACAGCGTAATCCCCTCGGTCGACTCACCATCTATTTTAAGAATCTTGTCGCCTGCTCTGATGCCAGCTGCTTCAGCTGGAGTTCCAGGTAGAGGCGCAATTACGGTGAGGACTTTGTCCTTGATCGATATTTCTATCCCTACACCGCTAAACTCTCCCTGCAGGCTGCTCTCAAAATTCTCCAGGTCGACCGGATCAAAGAACTCGCTGTAAGGATCATCGAGCTCTTTGACAAGGCCTTTCAAAGCCCCGTAAAGCGCTCGTTGGTCATCTACTTCCTCGGGCTGGTAGTAGTAATTCTTAATCACTTCGTACACCTGGGAAAGAGGGGAGAATAAATTAGGATTTGTCTCTTGTGTGTTACCCCCTCCTGTGGCAACTACGAACAGGACTAGTGTTACAAGCAGTAGCAATACCTTCTTTGATATAGAGTTGTTCCTCACACAGCTCACCTCTTATTGATTGTACCAGATACACGGTCTTTGTGCGGAATGGTTCATCTGCTCACAGGCCAAGATATGCACACTGTTCAGGCGTGAGAGAATCGATCGTTACCCCAAGGCTAGAGAGCTTCATTCGCGCCACCCTGTAATCAACCTCCTCGGGCACGTTATATACAGCGGGAAGTAACGGTTCACTCTCCACGATGTGCTTCAAGGTTAGCGCCTGCAATGCAAATGAGATGTCCATGATTTCCACTGGGTGACCATCACCAAGCACTAGGTTGACGAGCCTGCCATCACCAAGAAGGTAGACCTTTCGACCATCCCGAAACCTAAATTGCTTTATACCATCTCGTACCTCTGTCTGGTCAACCGCTAGAGCCGCAAGTGCTCTTTTATCAATCTCCACATCGAAATGACCGGCGTTTGCCATGATCAACCCATCCTTAGCCCCAGCAAGAGCCTCTTCTGTAACTACATTTGAACATCCGGTCGAAGTAACTACGAAGTCAGCTTGGCTGATCATCTCTTCCATCTTTCCCACCCAGAACCCATCCATTACCGCTTCGACTGCGTGTATGGGATCAATATCGCAGACCTGAACGCGCGCGCCTAATCCACTTGCGCGCATGGCAATCCCTCTACCACACCAACCATATCCTGCAACAAGAACGTTTTTACCAGCAATGAGTAGGTTTGTAGAGCGCATGATTCCATCCCAGACAGATTGTCCGGTTCCGTAACGGTTGTCAAATAAATATTTCATCTTCGCATTATTAACAGCGTACATTGGAAAGCGAAGCTTACCTTGACGCTCAAGCATGCGCAGGCGCCCTACACCTGTCGTGGTCTCCTCACACCCGCCGAGAATCTCCAATCCTAGTTCCCCGTGGAGCAGGTTAACCAAGTCACCTCCATCATCAAGAAGGAGATCCGGTTTTGTAGCCAGTACCTTACGCAGATCGTTGAAATACTCCTTCTCATTCACACCATGCTTGGCATGTACAATAATTCCTTCCCCGGCAAGCGCGGAGGCAACATCGTCCTGCGTAGAAAGGGGATTACTTCCGGTAACAGCTACCTGTGCCCCACCTGCCCTAAGTAGCAATGCCAGACATGCCGTCTTTGCCTCCAGATGAATGCTCATAGCAATGCGGTGCTCAAGAAAAGGCCTATCTTTCGCAAACTCATCTTTTAGCTGAGTCAGAAGAGGCATGTGCGCCATGGCCCAGTCAATCTTCTTTTTGCCATGTTCAATCTGTGCCGACTTCATTTTTGCCTCCTGTAGATTTCACTAGTATGCTAAAAAACCAATTCAGCCCGCAACACTAATCTACAATGACTGCCCTATTTCCGGTACGCGTACCCAGGTAAATCCCAAATAGAATTACTAGCCCGCCCACGGCTTTAATCGCTGTTACAGGTTCAGCAAATATGAAGTAGGCAAGAATTGTTGCCCCAATAGGTTCACCCAAGGTAATGATTGACACTACAGATGCTTGCAAGTACTCAAGGGCCCAATTGAGCGATGTATGACCGATTAACTGCGGGACCAATCCCAAGAGGATCAACCAAGCATAATCCAGTGTTGGAAATCCAACCAGAGGCTTGCGCATTATAAGGCAGATAATGACAAGGATTACGGAAGCCGCGCCATAAGTCGCCGACGCATAACCAGAAATAGGAACATCTCGACGCACCCGCCGTCCAACTAGGAGATATCCAGCTGCCATAATAGCTCCTCCGATAGCTAGAAAGTCCCCTTGCAAAGCCGTTCCTCCAACACGCATATCCCCCCAACCAATTACCACACCACCAGCAACCGCGATAGCTATCGCGATTTTGAGCAATCGAGAAGGGGTTTCGTGAATAAAAAACCGTGCGCCCACACCCACAAAGATTGGGCTGGTGCTAACAAGCACCACAGAACTAGCAACCGAGGTATAGCCTAGTGAGGCTACCCACAAGATAAAGTGGAGGGCGAGAAAGAGACCACCTAGAACGCTCAAAAGAAAATTGCGCCTGCTAATCAATTTCAATGTGCCCGAGTGAAGGCCAATTGGCAAGAGAACAATAAACGCCACGCCCACCCGCCAAGCAGAGACAGCAAATACGGATGCATCGCTAACCAGACGAATAAATATAGCGCCAAACGAGATAGCGATGATCGCCATCGCCAGCGTTGGAACTAGCCTGTTATTGTTCGTCAACTAATGCTACCCCTAACGACCCACTAGAGAAAGAATCTCAGGCAGGACACGGCTGGCTGCCTCTTCTCCAGCCTCGATTCCTTTTTTTACGTTGCTGTAACAAGGCGGATCGGAGGAGAAGACCGGTTGAATGAGAACATCCGGCGGATTTAGTTGCAGCAGAAGCTCGCTAACACGTTTCTGAAAGACCGTTGACATTTGAAATAGAATCGAAAAGACATTGGGGTAGAACCTATTTCTATCTTCGCGGCTAAGATGCAAACTTGCCAAATCTTTGATAATGCCCAAGATTTCTTCGTGGTAATCAGGAAGCGGAATGCCTGAAAGCTTTACTTCCTCAGGCCTAACAAGAACGTCAACAGCTATAACTTTCGACGCTCCAAGGTTTCGCGCCACGTCCACCGGGGCCGGATTAGAGACACCACCGTCAATCAATAAATGTCCATCGATCCACACAGGGACAAATAATCCTGGGACAGATAAACTTGCCCTAATGGCAAGGGCAAGGGAACCCTTGGTAATCGGAAATGCCTTACCGGTCTCCAAATCAGTAGCAACAGCTGCATACTTAATTGGCATGTCTTCTATCATTGAGTCACCAACTAGGGAGCGGATGGTACGCATCACCTCACGCCCAGAGCTCCACCCTGCCCAAGGAACAGTTGGAAGCAGAGTTTTGGCAACGCGAACAAAGCTCGTCGACCGCCAAGCTTGCTCTATCTTATCCAATCCAGCTCCAGCCGCATAAGCTCCGCCCACCTCAGCGCCCATGCTTGTCCCTACAATTACATCAGCCTTGATACCTTCCTCTTCCAGTACCTTAAGCACGCCGACATGAGCCGATCCCCTTGCCCCACCGCTTCCTAGCACCAATCCTATCCGTTCTTTCTTTTCCATCCCGTTGATATCCTAGCATGCGCCAAGGCAATAGACAACAGGCATAGACTTTACTTAAAAGTAAGAAGCAGCGCCTTTAAAAAAATATGGCGCTACTTCTTTCACGTGACCAAATAAGCGTTGGTCACCCAAAGCCTTCACTAGGCACCGATCGCCCCTACAGGGCACTGATCGATCGCCTCTTGAACACAGTCGGCATTCGGATCCGCGCTGGATTTCACCTCTGCTATCCCGTCTGATCCCATCTCGAACACGTCGGGACAAGCCTGGGAACAAAGCGCGCAACCAATACACAGATCCTTATCCACGGTTGGGTTAGCCATGCTATCCTCCTTAGGGTTTATATGTTGCAACTGTGGAAATATACCATACGAATCGTTTATTGCAACTACCTTTCCGTTTGCCATTAGATTGAGAAGGTTGGGCTGGTGCTGAATAATCAGTTATAGTAAACCGAGAAGAACGATAGGGGGAGAAGCTATGAAAAACATATTGCTCGTTTGTTTTCTGGCGTTCGTTATTTCCAGCTACTCAATTCTAGCCATGACGCTAGATGAAGCTCTCGAGTTTATTCCGGACAATTCTGACGTTCTTGTTGAATACGATGCCGATGGCCAAGCAAAACTTGAGGAGGCTATCCGAACCTTCCAAGATACGCTTGGGATTAGCCCATCTTTCAATGATACCAGCGAGGCTGCCTATACGGCACTTCCTGTTCCTATTGAATTTAAAAGCGTTGTAAACAAGCTTTCCCAATGCTATTACACATTAGGCGATGTGTTCCTCCGCAATGCGGAGGGAGTAGTTACGATATTTGATAAGGGCCG
>CAZKFV010000060.1:0-6542 GCA_964552295.1 uncultured Thermotogae bacterium
TCGTAGAGGCGGGCGTTGAGCCAGACGAGGTAGCCGGGCATGCCGCCTTCCCAGATGTCGGAAAAGGAGCGCAGCTCGTTCTGGTCGCCGAAGATGACGTTGTAGTTGCGCCCGGAGAAGAAGGGCGGGTCGATGTAGATCAGGTCAATGCTCTCGCTGGGCAACTGGCGCATGACGTGGAGGTTGTCGCCCCAGAAGAGCCGGTTGTGCCAGGTGGCATGGGCATCCTGCCCATGATTTGAGGTGGCACGGCCATCCTGGCCGTGATTCACGGGCTGGAAGCCCGTGCTACCGTGCCCGAAACTCACGCGCTCGACCACCTGAAACGGCAGCATGACCTGGGGGAAGAGCTTGCGGAATCCCTTGCGCCGGTCCCAGCCCAGCGGCTCCTTCTCGACGGGGATCGAGCCGAAGCGCGTCGGCGGCTTCCAGAACTCCTCCTGCGCGGGCAGGGCGTCGGCCCGCTCGTCGCGCTCGTCGGCCTCCGGCGGCGCGATGAAATCCCCCTTCGCTGGCCCCAGCGGGGTCTTCACATCGTCATCTGATTCTCGCTTTGCCATATTCCCTCCGTGTTCCGGGTAATCACTTGTGGCCAAACGTTTAAGCCAAGCGACGCAGTTTACTGCGTCGGCTTGGGCGCCTTGTTAGGTGCTGGATTGTCGCGCCTGCGCGATGTAATAAAATATGCATGCTCAATTTGCATGCCAAAAAAGTTGCTATCTTGAATTTCCGCAACGCTGTGTTCAACTCTCATCGCTTTGTGTAGTGCTTCTAGCGCGGGATTGTTTTCATCAATGAGGACTATGCGAGAAAGTTTCAGCAGCTCTTCCTTAGATAAGGCTTTTTGCACGATACCGGCAATATATTTGAAAGATGCCTCTTTGTTTTTATCAATCCACTCTGCAGCAACAACGAGATCCCACTTACCGAGAGCATCTTCTCTAAGGAATAGCGCAAAGAGTTCAAATGGCCCTTTCTCATTAGCCATAAAAACTTCTTGGGCTTTTAGTTTTTCTACTAATTCTTTCATAGTCTTGCCAAAAGGGACTTCACCGCAGAAACCATTAAATTAGCTTCAGCAGGAGACGCGTTGCCTATAGGGTTATACCTTGATTCTGGATCCCATTCCTTAACAGCTGACCATTCAGCAAGTAACTGTGTTTTAATGCGGTCCTCAATTCCAGTGAGGTGGAGCAACACATCGAGATTATGGGTTTTGAAGCTGTGATACCCTTCGAACTCTTTGCTTGTGGACGGAAATCCCGCCCATTTCAACGTTTTACATATGCGCGCCTTTAAACCAAGTTCGACCGCGTAGCCGCAAAGATAAAGGGCTCCCTCATAACGCCGTGACGCAACGAGCACTTCGGCATCTTCAAGTCGAGCTGTGGCGATTTTCTTGATTTCTTTCGTATCAATCATCGTGCGTACTTGTCCTCTTTAGCACCTAACATAATATTATCCGACACGTCCAGGATCTAGTATAGGCTGTTGCCAAGAGAGAGGCAACAGGAAAACCGGCTCAATCATCCGTTGCGGTGTAGGATACTTGTTAGTGATCATAACTGTTAAATGTTGATAATAACCGACAAACACAGCGCGAGCTATGGATAACAAGCAGAAAACTCAAGCCAGGAAGGTTGCTGCCGTAAACTCACACCGAACAACCTAAGAGCTACTATCGGGTTTCACATAAGCTAGGCATAAAACAAGCACCATCTGTCATTCTACACCTACTGGACCAGGCAATTCTAATTCTAGAGACCTTTCTGTGCGAGTGCAGGGTCGGGCTATGGTGCATTACGACTTGTGCTGGTCTTCTTGTATTCTATCTATTCGGACTCTCAGCCATTGTTCGACAGGTTCGAGCGGCATCTGCTTACCGTCAAAGAACAGATTCATGTCGTCGTTATAAAATATACGGTATTCGGAGGTTCTCAATTTTACCTGAAGCAGAGCGATATTGAGTTCGTCTACCCGTTCCAAAAGTTCTCTGAGCCTGCGTTTCTGGGCTTCTCCCGGTGAATTGAAATTGCTGAGAGACCCTTTAAATTCAATTACATAAGGCCACCCATCTTTCAGACCGAAAAAGTCGAACGGGGGATTTGTAAAGCCTAAAGCATTGTTAGCGTTTTCTATCTCTGTGAAATGCTCATTATTCTCAAGAATGTCTTTGACAATTTCCTCACATGAATCTTCAAATTCCTTTCGGTTCATATGCTCTGTCAGTGATTCGATAATATGCGAGTACTTCCTGCTGTCAAAATGCCGGATTTCAGGAATATGTCTGTCGGTGTAATCTGAATTCCCGATCTGATTTCCTGAAGAACGCTTTCTGATTATAGCGCTGATGCATCGTGTGAGCTGTTCATGGGAATCAACGTATTCGGCAGACTCATCAATTACAGAGTCGAAAATCTCTATTGTGCTGCGACCTTGGTCGGATAATTCACGTATTCTGTTTCTCAGATTATCAGGCAGTATAGGTTTGGACATCCGCTGTCCTTTAATCTATTTGTAGTAATGAACTATAACGACTAAGCTCTCCGGCTAGCAATGGGGCCCAACCGAATTACCATGCATTGGCGCGCCTTGTTATGCAAGGCTCCCTCGCTACTCGAATCCAAAACTCCACCAAGTGCTTCATGACCCCATCGCGCGAGCAAGTATTGTTTTCACAACTTCAGATTTCGCATCCGCATAATCCTGGACGTACTTCCATCTTTGAGCAGCCAATTTAAGTTTTGTCTTTTCATACAGAATTCTGTCACCTTTGTGTGTTCTAAGCCAGTTACGGAAAGCGATCATTCGATCGATTTCCTCGCATCCAGCAGAGAAGACATGGAGATTGACGTCGGATCTTGCCGTAGTCAACATGTGATGTTCAAACCAGTCTGGCTCACGAATCCTCAACACATATCCTTGCTGTTCAAGTGGGGGGATATAAGATAGCTCATCGGCCGAATCTGATACGGCAAGGATCATGTCAACGACAGGCTTTGCGGTCAGTCCTGGAACTGAGGTCGAACCGACGTGCTCTAAGAGCAACCCCTTTTCGGAAAGTGCCTCACGAATGCGGCTCGCATGCCTCGCAAATTGTGCCGGCCAATCCGGATCATAGGAAACCAAGTTGATTGTATTGTCCAACGGCTCAAGTTCCCCGATTGTCACCCCAATAAGATACTCCTTGCTCGTGGTGTTCTTACGCAGAGGGTCTTTCTTATGATCCTGTTCGCTCATCTTTAGAGTCCTTTGAGCAAAGATACTGCCTGTGTGAGCTTCTCACGCCAGCTTGCTATGCTCGCTTGAGACACGCGGTCCACTGAGAGATGTGTTCAATCTGCTGTTGGGTTTTCATGTGTCACTTCTTTTATCCGCGTCCCTGCGCCTACCTCTCCTTCGGACCTGTCTGCGTGCGGATACCCACAGGCAGGCGCAGACAGGCCTCTGCGCGAGTATGCTTTTGCCTTTCCTGGTTGCCGATAACGCATCACTCTTCACTACTGATACATCACTTCCTCACGTCTCTGCCAAAGGCAGCATGTCCCGCATAACTACCTTCAACTACTCACTCAAAACAGCGACTAACCATAAATATAGGATACAACTCCATACCCTCAAGTTTTGTAAATACTGCACAAGAACTGCGAGCAACCACACGCTGATAAGTGGCTTTCGTTGACGCGTGGTTTGCCGGTTGACTTAATATGCTAGCGGATATCCTATTATCTACCGGGCAGTATACCCGCCATCCACTAAATAGTAGCCACCTGTCATGAACGAGGCTTCATCCGAGCACAGGAATGTTGTCAGAGCGGCGACCTCTCGCGGCTCGCCCAGCCGACCGACAGCGTGCAACCCGGCAAGTTGAGCCTGTGTTTCTTCGTCCATTGATTCTGTTACCATGGGCGTATTGATAAAGGCCGGCCCGACAGAGTTGATCCGAAGCCCCTGAGCAGCATACTCCAGCGCCGCAGCCTTTGTAAGGCCTAGGACACCATGTTTAGCCGCTACATAAGCGGGGGCGGTTGCAAAGCCAACCGCACCCAGAATGGATGCCATGTTAACAATCACTCCACCTCCTTGCTTTACCATCTGGGGGATTTCGTAGCGCATGCAATAGAATACCCCGTTGAGGTTGATGTCTACTACCTTCCGCCACCCGTCAATGCTGTAATCACCTGTGTGATTCAGCTCACCGCCAATTCCAGCATTATTGACTGCAAAGTCCAGTCTGCCGAACTCTGCGACAGTATCAGCAACCATCTGCTCGACCGCCTCTGGATTTGACACATCAACGCTAAGGAAGATCGCGTTACCGCCAGCCTGCTTGACCGAGCTAACAGTCTTCTCGCCCAACTCATTGTTCAAGTCGACAACTACCACCTTTGCCCCATCGCGGGCAAATTCCAGCACACAAGCTTCACCTATTCCTGATGCGCCACCGGTAACCAAAGCCACTTTTTCATCAAATGCTTTGCCGTTCATAGCTACCCTCCTTTGTTTAGTTGATCCGACCGAAAATTAGGTTCAGGTGGACCAAGTGCGTTAGCGCCAACCTTGCTTGCAAACGTTAGTCAAACGCTTCCGCCTTTGCTCAGGATAAACCTTTTCCACAATTAGAGGCAATTAGCCGCCAGCTCAAATGCGTCCATAGTAACGAATTTGTCATCTATTATGGGGTGCACTTTGACGGCTGTATCTTCCCCATGGTGTAAAGAGGCTTTCTGGGCACGGAAGCGAGGAATTCCTGTGCCACGTGGGTTCAATAGGCAAAGATGCTCATGTGCATTACAGATGTATGCACAAGAGTTGAAGCTCCAGGTTTACATTGATGTAGCTTGTCGCTTCGGTATCGTTTGCTGCAAGGCGTTCGACATTTATTGGCCAGTCTTTAAGATGGTAGCAGTTAAAGATGGAAGTAGATAGTAGATCGTTTCGGTATAGTTGACATCATATCACCTAGGGATTTTTACCTTGTCACTATAACATTATAGCGTCATAACGCCGCATCGTAGAGTTATCCAGATGGCAAGGGAATGCTAAGGCTCAGCAGCGCCGGTTTTTATATCCGCTGAAGCAGTTTGTTGGCCTTCTATTTCTCGTAGGCAGGTGATAAGCCCTTCATCATAGGGTAGTGTTTGGTATTTAGCGTCTTTAATTCCGCGTTTTCGGTTACAGCAGTTGCAGCCAGTATTGTGTCTGCAAGACCTACACCGTGCGACTTGCTGTAATCGCGTTTGTAGAGTCCTGCGGTCTTTGCGATTTCAGAACCAACAGCAATAACGGGAAACAAGGATACAAAACTTTCCAGCGTTGCTTCTTCTTCATCCCCTTTGACGCCAGCATACAACTCCGCAACGACAATGGATGATAATATGATCCGGGAGGAATTCGAGTTTACGAATGCAACCGCTTTGCTGTAACCCCGAAAAAAGTCAACTAGAACATCTGTGTCCAGAAGTATTGACCTGAGCATGATCAGTCCCTATCCCATTCGGCACGCATTGCTCTGAAATCAGGGAGATCCGTGCGGTCTTTCCAGATTCCAGCAGCCTGGTGCAGTATAGCTTTCCGCTTACCCAAGCCCTCTTCCTTAATGAGGCGATCGACGGCCTCTCGAATTAGCTCACTCTGCTTTTTCCCGACAGTCTTCGCAATAGCTGCTAATTCATCTCGTTGATGCTCTGTCAAGTATATTTGCGTCCGTAGCATGTCGCACCCCTTATAATGTATACATCTATAGTATACACCATACATAGTCCCCGTCAAGTTGAACCCCTATGGGTTCATTCCCCGCCGCTTGCGGCGTAAGATAGAGGAGTGAGCGAATACATACACAAGAGCCACAATGTAACGGTATTGATGAATCACTTGGTGTTTCCGGCCAAATATAGGCGTGTGATATTTGATGGACAGGTAGATGAGGTGGTGAAGGAGATATGTCTAGAGATTGAGAAGAGATATGAGGTAAAGTTCTTAGAGATTGGTACAGATGGCGACCATGCACATTTTCTGGTGCAATCGGTACCGAGGTATAGTGTAACGAAGCTTGTAACAATGATAAAGAGTATTACTGCTAGGGAAGTATTCAAGCGTTGTCCGGAAGTGGAGGAGGAATTATGGGGAGGGGAGTTTTGGACGGATGGATACTTTGTGAGTACTGTTGGGAAGCATGGAAATGAGGATATGATCAAGGACTACGTAAGCAAGCAGGGAAGGGAATATCTGAAACTACACGAAGATCGCGAGCTGATGCTTTTCTAATACCCCGTCCGCTTGCGGCGGGGGAGTTTATTATCCTTGCCGACATGCATACATCTTCTGCAAATACTACGACTACTGGATCAGCGAACTTGCGGTCAATATACCGGCCGGTTAAGTTCTTCTCCCTGGATTTCGTCCTTACATGGAGCCCCCTCTGGCTGGCAGTGATAGGTATAAGCTATGGCTGGTTATCGTTTAACTGGCTGTTTATGGTGGTGGCTGCAATCAGTGGCACCCTGGCTGCCCTATACATGATTTACTCTTCACATAACTCG
>CAZKFV010000061.1:0-8474 GCA_964552295.1 uncultured Thermotogae bacterium
CCTTGTTATCTAAGCGGACTGATCTTGCCGAGGTCATCTGAGATAGCCACCCTCTGCTATTGATCGGGTTTCTGTGGATGTCGAAGAGCGATGAGGTAAGTGAAATCTTTGCCATCGTCATCGATCTTAACCTCTGCTTGAAGTTCTTTCTTGCAGCGCTGAGCAAGGATTTCGGGGCTGGTGGTGAATTTCAACCCCTGCCTACGGCCTCTTGCCAGATGCGAGAATACTATTCCTGTACGACAAGCAGCAAATACGTTTGCTATTATTGCCATCATGGAAAGGACGGGGTCATCTCCTATTGGGTAACCAAGTACGCTTAAGATGTAACCTGTGTCAAAGGACAAGCTGGGAAAGGGATCCTTCAGCACATCACGAACTTCGAAAGAACACCTGCTTGAGTCTGGGTGTCTTCTTGAAGCCTCTTTGATCATTCGCGCGCTAACGTCTATACCATGATACTTATCGTAGCTTAGTTGACTTTTATCCAGGTAAGAAATAAGGTGTCCCAAGCCACAGCCAAGGTCCAGGATATCGCCTTCGGGTGAAAGTAGGTTAATTGCCCTTTGAAATAGGTTATGCTGAGCCTCAATCCCTGAGTATTCAAGGATCATCATATCGTCTCCGGAGAGCAAGCCAACACGGGCATCATAGAAGGCTCCACAAGCACCCGGGTCGGGAAATCCTGATGGTGTGTAGCGAAACATTCGCTTCTTAAGTCTATTTGCTAATTTCTCTAAAGGCTTCATCATTGGGTTAATGTTCGATAGCTTCTTCTTCAGTTTCTCCCTTAGCCTCTTTGGCGCGCGCGAGGACTTCGTTGATCGGGCCGGTCATGTAGAAAGCTTGCTCCGGGACATCGTCTAGTTTCCCATCAATGATCATGCTGAATCCCTTTATGGTATCCTCTAGCTTTACATAGGCTCCGGGGCGGTTGGTGAAGTTCTCGGCTACGTGGAAGGGCTGGCTCATGAAGCGTTGAATCTTACGGGCGCGCCTGACAGCAAGCTTATCTTCCTCAGAGAGCTCATCCATTCCCATGATAGCTATTATGTCCTGCAAGTCCTCATAGCGCTGTAGGAACTGCAGTGTCTCCTGGGCGACTCGGTAGTGCTCGTGTGATATGATGTGAGGATCAAGCATGGTGGAGTTTGATTGTAGGGGATCAACCGCCGGGTAGATTCCCTTTTCCACGATCTTTCTATCGAGTGTAATGGCTGCATCAAGGTGCGAGAACACGGTTGCTGGTGCCGGGTCAGTGAGATCATCAGCGGGCACATAGATCGCCTGGACTGAGGTAATTGATCCTTTCTTTGTAGAGGTAATTCTCTCCTGTAGTTCGCCCATTTCTGTGGCTAGAGTTGGCTGATAGCCAACTTCCGAGGGCATACGACCAAGCAGGGCTGATACCTCGCTTCCTGCTTGCGCAAAGCGAAATATGTTATCAATAAACAAAAGAATGTTCTTTCCCTCTTCGTCGCGGAAGTACTCGGCAACGGTAACGCCCGTTAAAGCTACTCGAAAGCGCGCTCCTGGGGGTTCGTTCATTTGTCCATACACTAATGCGGTGTTCTTCAGAACATCAGCATCTTTCATATCCAGGTAAAGCTCGTTGCCCTCACGCGTTCGCTCACCTACACCTGCAAACACAGAGTACCCTGAGTGTTCGTAGGCGATTGATCGGATTAGCTCCATTATCAATACGGTTTTCCCAACGCCGGCACCACCGAACAGCCCGATCTTTCCCCCCCTTGAAAAGGGAGCAATAAGGTCAATAACCTTTATTCCTGTCTCAAAAATTGTGTTATCGGTCTCTTGATCCAGCAAAGAAGGGGCGCTGCGATGGATCGAGTAGCGTTTCTTAGTCTCCGGCGGGGGGAGCTCGTCTATCGGATCCCCCGTTATGTTCAACATACGGCCCAACGTTTCCGGCCCCACTGGAACAGTTATGGGTTGCCCAGTATTCTCCACCTTGGTTCCACGTGCTAGCCCATCTGTAGAATCCATAGCGATAGCGCGTACTACATTGTCTCCCAAGTGCTGTGCAACCTCTAATATGAGGTCCCTATCCCCCTCCCGTGTTATACGCAGGGCATCATTGACGCGGGGCAATTTCCCCTTCTCGAAGCGTGCGTCAATGACTGGACCCTTGATCTCGGTAATCTTTCCTATTGAGCTATAACTTTCCATCGATTGTCCCCCATTAATTGCACTGGTTGAGCGTTCTAGCTATCTAACCCCGTAATGCCTCAGCTCCTCCCATAATGTCTGAAAGCTCGCGGGTGATAGATTGCTGGCGTGCTTTGTTGTAAGAGCGCCTAAGGTTCCTCAACAGATCGTCGGCGTTATTGGTGGCGTTTCTCATTGCCTGGCGTCGGATCGCGTCCTCGCTCGTTTTAGTGTCCAGCAATGCCTGAAAAATCTTCCCTTGTAGGTAGAGAGGAAGCACTACGTCCAACACATGGGCTGGATTTGGCTCAACGAGCATATCACCAGCCTTTGGTTGCCCTGTGATGGGCAGAATCTGCTCCACGCGCAAGCGCTGTACTAGATCGGAAATAAAGTGCATATAGATTACTACGAGCCTACCGTATGCTCCATGCTTGTATAGCGAGACTATATCTGAAGCGATTGTCTGTGCAATTGCTACCGTAGGTTTGTCATAAACATGAACATAAGTCTTAAGAATGTTCATCCTTCGCCTGTAGAAATAAGAACGTGCTTTGTCGCCTCCTAGAAGCAGTTGTGCCGTTCCTCCTTGCTCACTGACAAGGTCCTCAGCTTTGTGGTTTAGTTCTCCCTTGAATCTTCCGCACAGGCCGCGATCTGAGTTCAGTACAAGAATTCCCAGCTTATCGGATCCGTTGCTTGCTACAAGCGGGTGGTTTGATGCCAGGTCGGGATACTGTCCTAAGACTGAGGCGAGGACATTTTCTAGACCTTGCATGTACGGTTGCATCGCGGCAAGGCGGCGCTTCATCCTGGTTACCTTTGTCATAGCGATTGCGTTCATCGCTTTTGTGATCTGCCGGATGTTGTTTATATTTCCGATACGTGCGTTAATCTCGCGGACGTTTTCTGCCACCTATCCTCCAAACCTTTCCTTAAATTCACTTACTGCTCTTTCTATTTCTGCTGTAATCTCATCGGTAAATTCCATCCTGTCATGAATGGAGCTAAGTATATCTTGGTGTTCTGACTCTAGAAATCTCAACCATTCCTCTTCAAATCGTGGAACTGCGGACACATCTACGTCTGCTAAGTGGTTCTTCACCGCGATATATAGAGCCAATACCTGGTTTTCGACGCTCATTGGCTCGTACTGCTTTTGCTTTAGGATCTCCATCAACCTATCCCCGCGTGCCAACTGCTCCTTTGATTCCTCATCGAGATCCGAGGAGAACTCAGCGAATGCTTCTAACTCACGGTACTGCGATAGCTCCAGGCGTAGCTCCCCAGCGACCTGTTTCATAGCCTTTGTCTGTGCTGCCCCGCCGACTCGGGAAACCGATTTTCCCACGTTTATTGCGGGGCGAAAACCTTGATTGAACAAGTCGCTTTCTAGATAGATCTGGCCGTCTGTAATGGAGATCACGTTGGTCGGAATATAGGCTGTGATATCCGCAGCCTGAGTTTCTATGATCGGAAAGGCGGTGAGTGATCCGCCTCCATGTTGGGAGGATAACCGTACAGCTCGCTCCAGCAGGCGCGAGTGGGTGTAGAAGATATCTCCGGGATAAGCCTCCCGTCCGGGCGGGCGCCGCAAAAGCAAAGACATCTCGCGGTAGGCAACAGCGTGCTTGGAGAGATCGTCGTAAACAATGAATGCGTCCTTACCATTATAGGTAAAATACTCTGCTATGGCACAGCCGGCGTAAGGAGCGAGGTACTGCATAGGTGTAGGTGTGTTCGCGTCGGCTGCAACTACAATGGTATAATCCATTGCCTGATGCCGTTCTAAGGTATCAACTATTCGTGCTACTGTGGAGGTCTTCTGCCCAATAGCGACATAGACACATGTGATCCCACTTCCTTTCTGATTGATTATGGTATCGATAGCGATGGCCGTTTTTCCTGTGCGGCGGTCTCCGATGATCAACTCCCGTTGGCCGCGCCCAATCGGCGTCATGGCGTCGATCGATTTAAGTCCTGTTTGTAAAGGAGTGTCAACTGGCTGACGTTCAACAACACTTGGAGCCTTAATGTCCGCCTTACGATGTTTGTCGGCCTTGATCTCTCCCTTTCCATCAAGTGGGCGTCCTAGTGGGTCTACAACCCTGCCCAAAAGCTGTTCGCCGACGATTGTCTCCAGCACGCGACCGGTACGGCGAACTTCGTCCCCCTCTTGTACAAGTTCGCTCTCTCCAAAAAGCGCTACACCTACGCTTTCCTCCTCTAAGTTGAGAACAAGGCCGCTGACATTGTTTGGAAACTCAATTACTTCCGAGGCGAGGGCGTTCTGTAGGCCAAACACGCGGGCGATGCCATCACCTACTTCGACGACCACGCCGATCTCGTTCATATCAAGATCGTATTGGAAACCCTTAATCTGCTCCTTCAGAATTGCACTAATCTCGTTCTTCCGTGTTGCCATTGTTTTATTCCCCTTACCCCGCAATCACCGTTTTTAGCTTATTGAGCCTGGCGCGCAGTGATCCGTCTAAGACCTTTCCCTTTAACTCAATCCGCAAGCCGCCGATAAGATCTCTGTCAACTTCCTCGTTTAGCTTTACCCTGCCCCCGATTTGTTGTGCCAGATGCGCTGAGAGGCGATTTCTATCACTTGGGGTCAGTTCCTGCGCCGTTGTTATCTTTACTTGTACTATTCCTTCGAGGCTTCCCCTCAGCTCTTTAAACTCATCGTAGATCGTGCTTATATAATCTTCGCGCCCGTTACGAATTAGGATGGATAACATATTGTGTATGTAAAAAGAGGCATTGGGGAACGCTTCTCTTAGAAAGCTGATCTTGGCCTCCCGTGGAACTAGAGGGTGAGTCAAGAATTGGCTTAAGTTGGGAATAGGCTTCATCTCTTCCACAATGTGGCGATATTCATTATCGATTTGTTCAACGCAATTCTCTTCTGCGGAGAGGTTATACAAGGCTTCCGCGTAACGACGCGCGATCTCCTGTGATCTCATTGCTGCATCCTAAATGCCTGGTCATCGACCTGGGAGAGGAGTTCTTTCAACAAGCGCTCGTGGTCTGCTAACTTCACCTCACGGTTCAATACCCGAGAAGCACCCAGAACTGCTATCTCAGCATACGACTGGCGCAGCATCGCCTCCATCCCTTGTCTCTCTTGCTCTACCTCGCGCCGCGCCTCAGCCAGGATTCTTTCTCCTTCTTGCCGTGCGGCCTCCTTGGATTCTCCTATCATTTCCTCAGCTCGCGCACGGGTATCTTCTAGGATGCGGTGTGCCTGTTCACGTGCGGCAGAGAGTTCACGCTCGCGATTTCTAACCAGCTCCCCCGCTTTCTCTTCGCTCTGGCGGGCCGCTTCCATGCGAGAGGCGATGAGCTCTCGTCGGCGATCAAGGTAAGCAAGTGCTGGCTTGTACAGAAATCGCTTCAGCAGGTACAGAAGAATCGCGAAGTTTACCAAATTGGCGATTAACGTCCAGTTGATAGTTTTGACAACCTTCGCCCATTCTAGATTCACTTTTGCCTCCTAGATTACAAACAAAAGGACAATTGCGATCAGAAGAGAGTAGATACCTGTGGACTCAGTGATCGCCTGCCCCAGAACCATCGTTCGTAGTAGTGCGCCTTCCATTTCGGGCTGTCGGGCCATTCCATCCAGAGCATGTGCAGCGACTATTCCTTCACCGATTGCTGGGCCGATTGCTCCGATCCCCATGCAGATCCCTGCGGCGATATACTTAGCTGCAGCAGCGATATCAGCCCCCGAGATCTGACTTACAACGCTTTGTGCTTCTTGAAGCATAATTCCTCCTTTTTAGGTTTCTACAGCGACATTGATATAGGCTACGGCAAGGAGACTGAAAACGAATGCCTGAATTATCCCTTGAAATAGGCCAAAGAAAAGGTTAAGGCCTACAGGGAAAACCCATGAGGTAATGAAAAAAGTATACACGATCGATAGCATTATTGCTCCGCCAAACATGTTTCCAAAAAGTCGGAATGAATGTGAAAGCGGCTTAGCTATTTCCCCTACTATATTCAGAGGCAACATGAAGGGGTATGGCTCGATGAATCCCTTCAAATACTTGCGGATCCCTTTTCTGCGTAAGGCAAAGAATTGCGACATAAAAAACACCAGAAGCGCGAAACTCAGAGTTACGTTCAAATCCTTAGTAGGTGACTCGAAGTAAGGGATGAGAGATATGCAGTTGCTTGTAAGGATGAACATGAACAAGGTTGAAACGAAGGGAAAAAGCTCGCGCGCCAACTGATCCGAGGAAAAACTAGATGTCAATTGGCTTTTTATGAGGTCGATTAGCGCATCTAGCAGTGCCTGAACCCGGTTTGGCTTATCCTCAACGTCTTGGTTCAGGCTCCGTCGCAGAATGAGAGCAAGGATTACTAACAAGGCCATTACGATCCAACTCATAATGATCGTGATGAGATCAAGGCTGAATGAAAGGGGCCCGATTGAAAAGTGCGCGACTAGTTTTTGCCCTAGAGGCCCGACCATTTTTTGCTTGTCCTCCCCTGGATTAAAAGAGATAACTGCAAGTTTACCTGTCCTGCCAGAAGTCCGCTACAAGCAGCTAGGAATGCTGGAAACCACATGCGCGAGACAAAAGCCAATGCAACCCCAAGGAAGATCATACGTCCAATGGTGGAAATGCCGGCAATAAATCTTCCGGCCTGAGGCGATCTTGCACCAAGCAATGATTTATTAGATTCATAGAGAAAGAATAAGTTAATGATGTAGAGAAAGACTCCTATAAGCAGCCCAAGTGCTGCTTTCCATAACCCCACCGATATAAGAACGGCGCCTGTTATGGAGGCAACAACTAACAGGCTCGGTAATCGGAAGAGGCTAATGAAGCTAGCTTGTTTCCACTTGTTCATGTTAGTAAAGGGAGTCTAGATGACCTGAAGCTGCTTCTCCTTTTCGGCGACTAGGTCATCTACCGTCTTCGAGAAGTCGTGCACTGCCTCGTCTGTCTTTTCCCTGTAGCGATGGTATTCATCCTCGGAGATATCTCCGTTGTCTTTCATCTCCTGTAGCTTATCATTGGCATCCCTGCGGACATTACGTAAGGCCACCTTGGCTTCTTCTCCCCTGGCTTTAATTATCTTCGTTAACTCAGTGCGTCTCTCTTCAGACAGCTTAGGCACCTTTATGCGTACGACTTTGCCATCGTTTGCTGGGTTGAGGCCAAGATCTGCGCTAAGTACCGCTTTCTCCACAGCGGCCATCTGTGTTTTATCATAGGGTTGTACAACAAGTAGGTTTGCATCGGGAGCTGCGACGGTTGCCATCTGCTTCAGCGGTGTGGGAGCCCCGTAGTAATCAACGGTGATGTCCTCGATCATTGCTGGATTGGCGCGACCAGTCTGTACCTTAGAAAGCGCTGATTTTAGCACTTCGACCGTCTGTTCCATCCGCGAAATCATCTCTTTCTTGGTTTTTTCTGGCATTTGCTACACACCTCACGTAGCGACATTCTAAGCCTACCCAGTAATCAATGCAACGGATCAGGGGTTCATGGTGACGCCAGAGTCTTCTTCTCAATAGAGGCAAAAAGCTTCGGCAGCGCGTTTCTCATAGCCTCTTCTCCAGAGCGGATCCCTTCAGCTGCCCGGAGGTAATTGAGACCACGGGGAAGATCCGGGTGAACTATCAGATCAGCGGGCCAAAGCATCAGCTTTAGCCTCAGGATCTCCTGTTGGAAGATAGCTGCCGCTTGATTCATCACGCTGTACACGCCGGGTAGAACCCTTTCTTCGTTTTTTCCTTCTTTAAATATGTCATCTAGTAGTTCACTTAGGTTGCTAGGAATCCAGGTTTGTGTCGTTGCTCTGTCCTTTATGCTTTGTCCCAAACGATTCCAAAGCCTACGTCGATCCACCGTAGTTGGATAGCAGGTGGGAACGATATCGATTCCAATGACTATATCTGCCCCGAGATTACGGCACAATTCTACCGGTAATGGCTCCACTAATCCTCCGTCTACCAGCAGACGATTCTGCCAGCGCACAGGGTGGAATAAGCCCGGGATGGAAGTAGAAGCACGAATAGCGTCAACCAGTGGTCCTCTATCTAGAACTACCGCTTTGCCCGAATCAATGTCGCAGCCCATAGCAGCAAACGTGATAGGAAGCTCCTCAATAAGCACCTCGCCCAACAATTCTTTGAGGTATCTGCGTACCTCCCCTCCGGAACTCAAGCCGGCCCTAGGATATGTGGGAAGGAAGCTGCGTAACACCTTAGGGAAACTTGTGTTGAGCCACTCCTGTTCAATGCGTTCGATCGAGACTCCCGCCGCATACACACCACC
>CAZKFV010000062.1:0-23950 GCA_964552295.1 uncultured Thermotogae bacterium
TTGGAGTGGTACAGTATCTACAATAGTAAGCTAACCACAGCCGATGTGGACCTTGCTGCAGACGGAAGTAATCAGCCAAACGTTGATGGCACTTACTACATAGACTACCCAACCGCTAACGATGATAATGTTATATCCTTTGCCACAGCAAGCGATTCTGGTATAACCCGGGTCATGTTCTACGCGCAGGAAACGGGTGCCGATACAGGCATCTTCCAGCTTTCCATCAACAATATCCTTCGCGATCTGGGCTTCAAAGAGCTGAACGTCCGCGACGTTTTGGTAGCGTATTACGTAGATCCAAATGACCAGGATGATGTCAGTATCGCGCAGGCCTACATTGAAGAACGGAAGCATAGCGTTACAAGCTTCACGAATGAAAGACGCGAGCCCATGTCCGAATTCTGGATCAGCGGTAACCCTGTCTATCTGAAGGTGGTCGACTCAAACGCCAACGTTGACTCCTGCTGCCCAGAGAAGGTTGTAGTTAAAGTATGCGACCCTCACGAAGTGGACGATGTAGAGTGGCTCGTTCTGGATGAGCTATCAAGTAACTCGTCAGTATTCTTTTCCAACACGGGAATGGCGCTTGATCCTGTCTGGGATGCACTTGGCGTGGGTTTAGCTGGCTCCAACGGCGGATACCAACTACAAATGGATAACTGGCGGCTAGAAGCATTCAACGAAGACATGGTTTATGCCCGTTATAACGACGTATCTTATACCGAGGAAGCGATGGCCCAACTAGGTGATGTAGATACTACAACAGCATTCCCACCTCATATCCGTTCTGTACGAGTTGGAAATGACGTGTCGTTTGCCACTATGCATATTGGTGATAACCAGGTGGTTAAGAGCGACGGCCAGGTAACCATGTACTTCCTGGATCGAAACGGTAACAGAATCAATCAGTACGCCAACTCTGATTGCGTTTTCGTGGAGGTTATTGATCCTGACCAAGATGAGGACGCATATAGACGTGAACGCATCAATGCCTACTGGGATGGAGCGCAAAACCTTCCCTTTGCCCCGTGGGACTACGAAGATAATCATGAGGGAATTTGCGCCTACAGCAACAGTGATGTTCACCCAGTTAATGACCTGCTTGGCGACACAAACATCTTCCAAGAAGGCAAGTGGCCAAAGCTATACGTTTTAAACCCGCGAAACGGACGTTGGGCAGCCTTTGATCTATTAGAAACCGGGGTTAACACCGGTGATTTTGTAAGTGTCACCTGTATTGAGATAGCCAGCCAATATGCTTGCGCTACAAACTTGGGTGTACAGCCAGGAGACACACTTCTGGCTAGCTACCAAGATCCATCTAATCACTCTGACTACGCCTGGATTTCTATTAAGGTTAGCGTTGGAGGTACTCCCATTGCTCAAGGGTCGATCACGTCCTTTGTTGATGCCGAAGGAAATGAGGTGGATGCCTATCCAATAGGAGATCCGATCTTCGTCAAGGTGTTCGATCAATCATTATCAGGCGCAGGAGTCCTTCCAGGCGCCTTAACCATTGATGATCAAACCTACGACTTGCAGCCCATGCCCGGTGAGAAAGCTGGCACATTCATAACTGAGCCAATAAGTATTGATTGCAATGTGGGTGACATAATAACCGCAACTTATGTTGATTTAACTGATCCAAACGACACTAGCGCTGCAACAGCAACTATCGTCGGTAAAACTCTAGTTGTTGAAGGGTTCTACGCCGGACCAAATCCATTCTCTAATTCGGTCACCTTCTCCTACAATGGTGAGGGAATGGCCACAAGCTTCACTGTAAGAGTGTACGATCTCTCCGGACACTGTGTTTGGGAAGCACAGAAAGAGAACACCCTTTCAATCGTATGGGGCGGTTACAACAAAGACGGCCAAAAACTAGCAAACGGCGGCTACATATACGTAGTTACGGCCACAGACGGAGATAACACCTTCACTGGAAAGGAAACTGTGTTTATTAACCGTTAATTGTCAGCCAGTCAGTAAGTAGACAAGCAGGTGCGTTCTCTCCCATGAACGCACTTTTTTTGCATGTAGCATTAGTTTTCGCGGCCTTCTATGCCGCGATCGCTTGAAGGCTAACTAGTTACTTAGCCTTCTATAATGCTAGTTAAAATCCTGTTTTCAGAAACAGCGCTTGTCCTGTCTATAACTATGGAAGACAGGCTTCTCGCTCGCAACACAGCCCGTGCAATCCTATACTTAGAGCCGTAATGGAAAACTCTACGCCAATGATGAAGCAATACCTAAGGCTGAAGGCAGAAAATGCCGATGCGATACTTTTCTTCCATCTAGGTGACTTCTACGAAGCATTTTTCGATGATGCTGTAGTTCTTTCACGAGAGCTAGATGTAGTTTTGACAGCCCGAAACGAAAATCCAATGGCCGGCATACCAATAAGGCGCGGTGAGGCTTACATGAACAAACTCCTCAAACGTGGATACAAGGTGGCCATCTGCAGGCAAATGGAGAATCCCAGCAAATCAAGCGGTCTTGTAAGGCGTGAGGTTGTGCGCGTTATGACTCCGGGAACTACAATTGATGAAGGAACGCTCGATGCTGACCAGAACAACTACCTGTGCGCCTTACAGTCAGGCCAAGATCATCACGGATTAGCCACACTCGATCTATCCACTGGTGAATTCAAGTGCACCGATTCTTCTAATCTGGAAGAGCTTATCGACGAGATAGGGCGTTTATCCCCAAGCGAATGTTTACTACCTCAAGATACTCCTGATAACGTCAGGCAAGCACTTCCTTCGCTCCTTGTTACCCCTCTACCTCAAGAAGCGTTCCAGGCATCCTTAGTGCCTGGCGATAGCCTTGGCCTGAGCGAGGAAGGATTGCAAGCGGCGGGTGGCATACTCTCTTACGTGAAACAGACACAGAGACAAGCAATCCATCATATCCGGCCACTAAGACCATATAGCCTGCGAGAACACATGGACCTGGATTCGTTCACGGTTAGCAGCCTAGAGCTGGTCAAACCGATACGTGAAGGGCAAGAGAAAGGAACCCTATTACATGTCCTCGATAGAACAGTCACCAGTATGGGACGACGCCGACTAAGGAGAGCTCTCCTTTCACCGCTCACCGATCAGGCAAAGATTGAGTCGCGGCTAGATGCTGTAGAGGCCTTGGCGAATGATGACATGCTGACAGATGAGTTACAAGAACTAGTTAAAGAAGTCCATGATCTTGAGCGCTTGATTGGCAAATTAGGGACGGGCCGTATGAGCCCATTGGACTTACTCGCCTTGCAGAAAACGCTTACGCAAGTGCCAAGAATAGCACAAAAACTATCAACAAGTAGCAGCAAGTCACACGCCCTAAGCACTATCAGACATGCATTAGAAAGTGACAGGCTCATTCCGCTGTGCAAGGAATTTGGTTACATGTTAGTGGAAGAACCGCCAGTAGATGCACGCGACGGGGGCGTGATTCGGGATGGCTACAACGATCAATTGGACAACCTGCGCAAAGAGGAACGTTCCGTGCGTGGCGAGATTGCTTCCATGGAAGCAACGGAGCGTCAGCGGACGGGCATTCCCTCATTGAAGGTTGGTTACAACCGGGTTTTTGGATACTTCATTGAAATCACTAAGACACACCTGGCCAAGGTACCGCCAGAATACAGGCGACGGCAAACCCTCGCCAATGCCGAGCGGTTCATAACTGATCAGCTAACAGCCTACGAAGAACAATTATCGGTAGCTAAAGATCGCGCCCTGGCTCTGGAGCTTGAGCTGTTCAATAGGGCCCTTAAACGGCTTATCGACGAAATACCCTTGCTGCAATCAATTGCCCAGTCTCTATCACGGCTAGACTTCTTCCTATCACTGGCGAGCGCCGCACGCCATAATGCTTACGTGCGGCCGCTGTTTACCGAAAAGCATAAGATAGCTATACATCGCGGGCGTCACCCTGTAGTGGAGCATGTTGAGGAGTTCGTGCCAAATGACCTCATTCTGGAACAGGGGACAGATCAGGTGATTCTCACCGGCCCAAATATGGCTGGAAAGTCGGTTTATCTGAGGCAGAACGCCCTTATCGTATTGATGGCACAGATAGGATCGTTTGTTCCCGCTAAAAAGGCAACTCTTCCCATCGTCGATCGCATATTCGCTCGGGTAGGTGCAAGCGATATCCTGGTGTCCGGTATTAGCACCTTCATGATGGAGATGTTAGAGGTAGCAACGATTCTTAAACGGGCTACTAGGAAAAGCTTCATCATACTAGATGAGATGGGCCGCGGCACTAACACTTTCGATGGCGTGTCAATTGCCTGGGCGGTAGCGCGAGAGTTAGCCACGCAGGTGAAGGCAAAGTCGCTTTTCGCCACTCACTATCAAGAGCTAACGCGCCTGGCTGATGAAGTCCCAACCATCATCAATTATCACGTTACAGTTAAGGAGTTAGGCAAGGATATAATATTCCTACATCGAGTGGAACAGGGGATAGCCCAAGGAAGCTATGGCATCCACGTTGCTCGCCTGGCTGGACTGCCAGATCGGGTGACAACTACAGCAGATCATATTCTCACAGAGCTACTGGAGGAAGCCCCCCTATCACGCCTGGGAAGGTCCGATCCCCGGGCTCAGCAGATCCCTCTGTTTGACACTCAAGATCACCCAGTGTTAAAGGCCCTACACAAGACCGATGTGAACAGCCTTACGCCGCTGGAGGCGCTACAGCTTATTGCACAACTAAAGGACCAGCTATAGGCAGAACACAAAAAGGCACTCCAAGATACCAACAAGAAAGGATTCCATCTTGCCGTCATAATGACGATATTCATAGGTCTTACCCTATAGGTACAGCCATCGGTTTTGCCCGCCGATCTCTTCTGGCTTACCTCGGCAGATCCAGGCTCTCTGGGTTACAAAATAGCCCGCGCTATTGTCTAACCAACAGCATCCTGCTAGAATACTGGCACAATTGTTTTTCAAGGAGGTTTTTGATGAAAAGAAAGTACGTGGTTCTTGGGGCGTTGATGCTACTACTGGCTGCAGCTTCTGCCCTTGCTGCCAGTGTGGATGTTGCATTTTACCAAGCAGGTGATACCTCGCTTGTGATTCTGACCAATGTAACAGGTGCCAGCGTTACAGGCCTGCATGTGGAATTTGATAAAGAAGTTACAATCACAAACAAGATCGAGATAGGTGGTTATCTACCTGCTGTTAGTGAGATGACGGGGACAGCATTTGATTTTGCAGGCGGTTTGCTTGTAGCAAATGGAACAGTGGAGCTAGATTGGCAACCAGCTGACGCTGAGCCAACCCTAATCTCGTGGTTAGATAACGGGCTTCCCGTTGGAGCACCTTACTTCACATCCCTGGAGACGCTAGGGGTACTATTTGGACAAGGAATAGTTGCCATGCGTGAGGCGAATCCAGAGCAGCTCAACGCCATCTTTGTTCAGTTCTTTACGGATAACAAAGAATACTTCGAGCAGGTTTCCCAATCACTGGGAATGCCTCTGGAGGACTCGCTCATGCCGATAATTATGTCTGCCCCAGCGGAGGGCATTGCCAGCTTCTTCAACACCCTAGTTGGTATGCTGGGCGCAAGTACGCTGGAAGACGTAATGCAAGGAGATGTTGACTTCTCCGCGCTGATGGTGTTACTTGGAGCCTAAGAAAATAAGGGGAGGCTTCAGCCTCCCCTTTCGGGCCCTGAGCAGAAGGCTCACGCTGTTTGCTGCCATGTTGTCTGCGCGTTCGCTTGTTGGCGTTGCCCAAGAGGTCAGCGAAAGCAGCAGCCAGTTATCCACTCAAGATATCATCGATAAGATACTTGCTTTCGTCTACAGCCTGGGACACCTGATTGGGCAGGGTGTCGTGAAGCTAGTAGCCACTATCATCCCCTCCTTGGAGTTTCCAAACGAGCTGGTAGACCCAATCGGTGTACTTGCTATCTTGACTATCTTTTTAGCAGTTGCGGCTATCGCAAAGAAGCTCGTATGGATAGTGGTAATAGCTGGTTGGGCGCTGATCCTTGTCCGCTTAATCCTGGTAATAGTTAAGAGCTACTTGTAGGAACAAGATGCGCATTTCAGACCACATGCTTGGTGAATGCTGGTACTAGGCATTGACAACACGCATAGACGTTCTTGCAGTATAACGTAAAGTGACTTTTAATATTATTCTTGCTCTCTAACATGAGCAGGCTTTACTCTTTATTCTAGTGCTCTATACAGGGCTTGGTAGTCACAGGAGGGGTGCCAGAACAGGTATCCGTCCGCTCCCGCCTCCTTTGCCGCCCTTACTTGGTTACGGATATATTCCTCGATGGTCATCCCCGTAGGGATGTAACGGTCAAATGCCTGCAAGAAGGGGCGAAGTGGTGTTGTGACACGTGCCTTACCCGTAACCAGGGCTTCCTTCACAACTCCGTATGGATCGTCTTTGTAATGCTGTTCGCTGTAGTGGGAGGGATAGACCATGGGAGATATGAAGTCAACCATGGGAGCAATATCCTCCAGGGATTGACCGATGGGATCTATCTTTTTCTTGTTCCAATTCCACAGCACGCGCCCGAAGATATCTACAGACAAATTGACTTGCCCACTCAAAAGCCCTCTGGCAGAGTCAAGAAAAGCATTCACCGCGCTATATCGCGCGCCGTAAACTGCCACCAGGTCTCCACCGTCAGCATAGCGAGCATAATCAAATTGGATCTCGTCAACACCAAGCGATGCTACCTCTTGAGCGATATCAAGGTTGTACTTCAAAGCTACTTCATTATCAGCATCTACCCAAGGATCACTGTAGCCAAGATAAGTTGAAAGCTTTGGATCATAGAACAGCACCTGCCTAGCTATTACGTAGATATTATTATCATGCAACCTGTGAACCAAGCTAGCCATATCCAGTCGTCCGGTAGAGGCGTTCAACTTGGCGGCAAGTTCAATATGGCTATCATATGTAACCTCGCCATGCATGTTTTTTACATTAATCACTACCGTATTAAGCACCCCTTGTTCCACGGCGTTCTCCACTTCCTCAAGCACTCCTTCTTTTCCAATAGCATAAGAAGTAAGATAAACACCCACACAACTGTGAGGAGAAGCACCTTCATAGGCTACTGGAGATCCTTGGTCAATGCGTACAGCAAAAAAAACGATAACTACTAGCAGAACAAGCAGGAAACGAGCCGAGGTCCGTTCTTTCATGGCCCATAGTGTACCCAGGATCCATATGCACCGTGGTCATAATGGTGCAGGGCAAAGCGGACTTTGGGCACGTCTTTCTCCCAGACCAAACAGGAGAAGACAAAAGCCAAGAGTCCTTACAAGCAAACACCAGCAGGAAAACCTTACTATATGCTTGATCCCCCTTGCGGCATTATTGTGGCATTCGACTATTGTCTGTAGGCTCTTCACTTCTTCTACACATCCTCTTCACTTGCTCTCCAGAGCCAGTCTGTAGACTTGCAGGTACGATACTGCGAAAGCCTGGTCTATCAGCGCAAGCCGCCATGATAACTGAGCAATTCTGGGCTTATAAGCAAATAAGGAGCTACAGACAATGAAACGTATTCTGTTGTTGGTCCTTCTGTCTCTCGTAGCAATAGCAACGGCTGCGCTAGCCAGTGGCACACACGCACCAATTCTGATCTTAGGAAATAGTGATTTTACTAGCAGTAATGGGGTAGTAGGTGGCACAGGAGGCCCCGATGATCCATACATAATCAGCGGGTGGGAGATCAACGTTAACCAAGATGTAAACTACGCAGTAAAAATCGAGAACACAACCGCCAACTTCATACTGCGGGGCATCATGATCCGCGGAGCAACTGCATCAGATGGCGCAGCAATCCATCTGGGATTCGTCAGCGGGGCAGCAGTAGAAAGCTGCCTGATATCCGATTCCAGAAACGGCATTGAGATAGCCTCTTCTACCGACGTTACACTCACTGGAAACGTTCTTTACATCCAAGGAATAGGTCTAAGAGTAACCGGTGAAACAGCACAAGAATACAACCTGGAAATCGACGAGACCAACGAACTTAACAACAATCCAATACGCTACATATATGGAAAGGATGGGGATACAATAAGCGGGATTTCTTCAAACAACCTCTATCTTGCAGCATGCACGAATATGACCGTCACCAACAACAATATCGTCAACGGGGATGGTATACAGCTTGCATTTGTAGACGATTCGATTATTTGCAATAACGAGGTTTACCGAACTAGCCCCGTGCTGACCGAGCACGGCATCAGAATGTATAGATCAGACAACAATTCTGTAACTGACAACGTATTGCAGAACAACCGTCTTGCTGGGCTATACATGTGGCTATCATCAAACAATCAAATAGTAAACAATCAGCTTTTGGCTAACGACACCGGCTTAATTATCGCGGCTTCAGATGGTAATCAAATATCAGCAAACACGGCATTCGCTAATCTGACAGCCATTGAGTTGAGAGCTGGATCAACGGAAAACACTGTATCAGCAAATATCATAACACACGCCAACACCAAGTATGGCGTATTGTTGGATCAAGCTACACACAATCTGTTAGAAGCAAATGCGATCACGGACGCTGAAACAGGCATTCGCCTTGACGAAAATGGCAACAACAACAGAGTTGTTTCTAATACTATAGTCAACGCGGCTTATGCGCTTTCTATAAGTGGATCGAACAATGATATCCACAAAAACCTGATATCCCGAAACACTCGTGCCATAATCTTTCCTGAAACATACGGTAAAGTAACGGTGCGTGGAAACGCAATTCACGACAACGTGTTTTCTGATAATAGCAACCACATCTATCTTAACAACGACTCACACTCGAACACGGTATACGCAAACACATTCCTCGGTGGAGCCAGAATGCTAGTTGAGGACTATGGAAAGAACACCTGGACCGTCAACGGACAAGGAAACTACTGGCACGACTACCAGGGCGAGGATGCTAACGGAGATGGAATAGGCGATGAGCCTGTATTCATCTATCCGGCTGCGGTTTCAGATAAAGCACCGATCACTTCCCTTGAACGCGCATATAATAACCTAGGAATTCTCAGCACACTCAAGGTAGATGGCCTTGTTTTAAGCCTTTCCGACGGTACGGATGTCACACTCCCTGCACTGTACGCCGATACGGCAAGTTCCCGCTTTGTGGGATTTCGAGGTTATCCACCCGCTCTTATTGACAAGGCTCCAGGGATACTTTTCTATTATGACGATGAGGCTACTAGACGCTTCACAATGGCTACGGTCCCTTTTGAACTGGATATTATCTTCTTCGATGCCAGCGGCATGTTTGCCGGAAGCATGACAATGGAGGCCCATTCAGAGGATCTATATACCGCAAAAAGCGCTTTCAAATACGCGCTTGAGCTACAAGCCGGAAAAGCAAGTGAGCTTGGAATTGGCGAGGGATCACAATTATCAGCTCCCTTGCGAGGCGAAGAATAAACGTGGGGAGGATAAGAGCCGTTATCCTGGACCTGGATGGTACGTTAGTGCGTTACCGCGGGGTCGAGTTTGAGTCCAGCTGGGGAGCGATTGCTGCGGCAATAGGAAAACAAGACGAATCGGAACGCATTCTCAAAGAATACCTAGACCGGCAAGATGCCTACCAGAAATGGGTTGAGCTTGATGCAGCTCTGCTTACAGGAATAGCGGTTGAAAATATAACCTCCAAGATATTCCCGCCCCCGTATGCGATAGGGGCTAAAGAAGCTATAGAAGCTCTTCGCGGTAAATATATAATGGGTATACTTTCTTCTGGCGCCGACCTCGTCGCCAACAGGGCGTGCCAGGATCTTGGTCTAGATTTCGCAGTAGCCAACCGCTTGTTAATTGAAGATAGCCGCTTCACCGGAAAGGGAGAAACAATAGTTGATCTATGGAAGAAGGCAGACGTTATGAGGGAGATTGCAACCAAACACAAACTCGACCTTTCCGAGATCTGTTTTGTGGGTGATCACATGAATGATGTCCCAGTGATGCGGATTGTCGGATTGTCAATTGCCATTGACCCAAAGGACAAAGAACTAGCTCGAATTGCCGATCATGTAGTAAGTGACTTCACTAAGATTCCACAGATTGTGCAAGCCGCAGGCTGAAGAAGCCTGCAAAAGCCCCTACCCAGGAGAAGCAAAGCTACAAAGGCCACGCAAAGATTACACAATAACAATTACGTTGCAGTACCTCAGTGCAAACCTGGCAACATCACAAAGTGATGCTCTCTTTCCATGCCGGGATGTAAGTCTCGATTTCCAGCTTCTTGCCGATTGCCTGTTTGTACTCAGGAAGCACCTCTTCATCCCCGTGCACCAAGAATGCCTTGTTGGCTTTGGTTTTCGAAAGCCAGCTAATTAGGGCCGGCTCGTCAGCGTGAGCGGAGAATTTGTTCACTGTCCAGATTTGAGCATTGACAGCAATCTCCTGGCCAAAGATCCTTACACGCTCAGCGCCATCAACGATTCGCCTACCCAAAGTCCCTTTAGCTTGATAGCCAACAAAGATTATCCCCGCCTCCTGGCGCCACAGATTATGCTTAAGATGATGAATGATGCGTCCCCCACTGCACATTCCACTTCCAGCAATGATTATATTGCCCGCTGGCATGTTATTGATCCGCTTGGACTCGTCAGTGCTTTGGGTAAAACGCAGGGCAGGAAAGTCAAACGGGTTTGGAACCTCAGAGAACACCTTTTTGCCCTCTGTATCAAAGTAACCAGGAAAACGAGCGAATACTTTCGTTGTAGAGATAGCAAGCGGACTATCAAGAAAGATATTACAAACTGGAAGTTCTCCGGCTTTCCACATCAGGAAGAGTTCGTAGAGGACTTCTTGTGTGCGTTCAAGTGCAAACGAAGGGATAAGCACGTTGCCTCCGCGACCAATTACCGTGTTGATAGCCTCTTTTATCTCAGCTTCTGATTCCCCCAATTCCCGATGCCTGCGGTTACCATATGTAGACTCAATAATCACGAAATCCGCCTTAGGCGGATCGCTCGGATCGCGAACGATTGGCCGCCGTTTATTTCCCAAGTCTCCGCTGAACAAGAGAGTCTTGCCCTCGATATGCAGTTCAATGGTAGACGAGCCAAGGATATGCCCGGCATCGTGGAAAACTGCCCTTACTGCATCCCCAAGGGATAAAACCTCTTCATAACCTACCTTGACACGAAAGGCATCAGTGCTATCTAGAACATCTCCGATATCGTAAAGCGGCGGCAGTGCCTTCTCACCACGTCGCCTTGCGTACCGCGCATTGCGCTCTGCTTCCTCCATTTGAAGATGTGCAGAGTCGGCAAGAATAAGCTTTGCAATTGCGGCTGTTGGAGCGGTAGTGATCACCTCACCATTAAAACCCTCTCTTACTAACCGCGGTATGAGCCCGACATGATCAAGATGAGCATGAGATAGAAGTACATAGTCTATCTCTTCCGGCCTAAAGGGAAAATCCTCACGATTACGATCTTCGATCTCATCTGAGCCCTGAAAAAGACCACAATCCAGAAGGATCTTCGTCTTACCGGTTTCAACCAGGTGACACGAACCAGTAACTGTCTGCGCTGCTCCACAAAAAGTGATTTTCATTCTATACGCTCCTTTCTCGTACGAGCGATCTCGATCCTAACCTCATAGATCAACTGGTGCAACCGGTACTGCGGTTGCCATCTTGACTTTTACGTGTTACTATCAAATTGTGTCGGGACGTGGCGCAGCCTGGTAGCGTGCTTGCATGGGGCGCAAGAGGTCCCCGGTTCAAATCCGGGCGTCCCGACCAACACTACCAGTACAAAACACCACTATCAAAATAAACCCAATATCAGAAGCCAACAATCTTTAAAACAGATTTCTTCACGAATCTGCCACACTTTTGGAACAGCTCTTCCATTGTCTCTTGTTATTCTTACCGGATGTCAGCCGCTTTATCCGGCAGTCCGTGCAGCTAGGCTTGATCCTGTTGAAGCCTTACGCTACGAATAGGGGGCGCTACTAGCACATTTAAGTAGAGATTCTAAGCCGCTCGCGACGCTATAATTGATGAGATGAAGGCTAAAATACTAATTGTGGATGATGAGAAGTGGGTTTGCACCCTTGTCGGGCGTTACTTAGAACAGGACGGATACGACGTGCAAACAGCTACCGACGGAGAGAAGGCCCTAGCCTGGTTTGATTCGTTCCATCCAGACTTGATTATTCTGGATTGGATGTTGCCCAAGCTTGACGGACTAGAGGTAGCTAAGCGTGTACGCACCAAGTCGGATGTTCCGATCATCATGCTTACCGCCCGCGCTGACGAGATGGACCGAATAGAAGGCCTTGACGGAGGTGCGGATGACTATGTAGTTAAACCATTCAGCGCACGGGAACTGGAAGTGCGTGTAAGGGCGGTTCTCCGCCGCGCCAAAGGCGATCTACATGACCAATCACCCCTTGAAGTGGGCAATATCTGCCTTGACCCAGCTGGGCACGAGGTTAGAGTACGAGGCCAATCAGTGGAATTAACACCCATGGAGTTTGACCTACTAGCCTTCCTGCTTCGCCATCCAGGGCGGGTGTTCACCAGACTTGAACTACTTGAGGCAGTGCGCGGAACCACTTACGAAAGCTTCGCACGTTCTATAGACTCTCATATCAAACGCCTGCGAGAAAAAATAGAGCCGGATTCATCATCACCAAGATACATCCAGACAGTGTTCGGGATTGGGTACAAACTTTCTGGCAACATAGGACAAGGATGAAGGTATTCCAGCGTCCTTCATTTCAGACTAAGCTTACCATCTCGCTGATTCTGGTAATTGTCCTAACCACAGTGGTTGGGTACATCCTCATTCACACAGCGTTCAACAAAGCTTACTCCCAGTTCGCCGCGCAGAACGTAGGCAACCAAGATCGCCTCTTCAGTCAGATGTTGGCAGAGTACTATGCACGCAATGGAGCTTGGGACGGCCTTAACTACCTGCTTGTACGAAATCAAGCCCGCCTGCCCTTCTTCGTCGCCAATGAAAACGGAGTAATCATCACTGGCCCAGATACACAGTTTATCGGCAAGCCGCTTTCCCGCAGCGAACTATCGTTGGGCTTGCCCATCGTGGTAGATGACAAGACTGTTGGCGCAATTATCTCGCAAAGGATCCTGAAACTGCACGATCCAGTGGAAAAGAGGTTCCTTGGTACAATCACCATCGCGCTATGGGTGTCGGCCCTAATCGTCGGTGTAATTGGAATATTGATCAGCTTTTTCCTGGTTCGACAACTAGCTGGCCCACTAAAGCGCCTCAACACTGCTGCGGGAGAGATCGCCAGCGGAAAACTGACGACCCGAGTCGACGTTCACGGCCAAGATGAACTTGGGCACCTGGGTGAGTCTTTCAACAGAATGGCTGCCAGCCTGCAGAAATCAGAACAAGCAAAGCGACAGATGATTGCCGATGTCTCACACGAGTTACGTACACCTATCACGTCCGTGCGAGCTGGGCTGGAGGCGATGCGAGATGGCCTATTGAAGATGACCCCCGCAAACGTCGCAGCGCTACACGACAAGATCCTATTGACTGCAAGAATAGTCAGCGACTTACAGCAGCTTGCCCTTGCAGATGCTGGGCAGCTCTCCATCCATAAACAACCAACTGACTTAGAAGATCTAATAGAGAGGATTGACGCCACCATCGGCGTAGAACTCGAAGATCAGAAAATAGAATTGCTCGTCGACTTACCGCCGAATCTACCACTAGTAAATGTGGATGCTCAAAGGATAGAGCAAGTTCTTCTTAATCTACTGTCTAATGCGATGCGCTATACCCGTGCAGGCGGCATTATCAGTATCACTGCAAAAAACCAGGGTCAGGTGGTTCAAGTAAGCGTTTGCAACACCGGGCCCGCACTCTCTAAAGAAGATCTAGTTCATGCCTTCGACCGTTTCTACCGCGCGGACGCCGCAAGAATGCAAACAGAAAACGAACAATCAACTGGTGCGGGACTTGGTCTAGCCATCGCCAAGGCCCTGGTAGAAGCTCATGGCGGCCAGATTTGGGCAGAGAACGCCCCCTCTGGCAGAGCATGCTTCCGCTTCAATCTCCCATCTCGTTGAAGGCAAGAAGTCGGCTACCTTCTCTCCGCCAATAAAGGGCTCTGCATTTGTCCTTTCTGTTGGCTGTTGGCTTTCGTCTTTTGAGCTTGCTTGCTAATCGACTACTTACCAGAATAGGACAACATGAACAAAAGACAAGGAGGACAAAATGAAGAGTTACCGCAAGGAACTATGGTTCGAAACTGAGACCAGGAGAGCCTTTGTCAGAATAACGCCCGAGGTTGGGCAAGCAGTGAAAGAAAGCGGCATAAAGGAAGGGCTTTGCCTAGTAAACGCCATGCACATTACTGCAAGCGTGTACATAAACGACGATGAGTCCGGGCTTTTTGCTGATTATGAAGACTGGCTAGAGGGACTCGCCCCTCATGAACCTGTATCCCAGTATCGTCATAACCGGACTGGCGAGGATAACGGTGATGCACACCTAAAGCGTCAGGTGATGGGACGAGAGGTGGTTGTTGCCATAACACAAGGCAAGCTGGATTTCGGGCCGTGGGAACAGATCTTCTATGGTGAGTTCGATGGACGCCGCAAGAAACGCGTTCTGGTGAAAATCATTGGTGAGTAAAGCTTAGAAATCCCAATCCATGTGAGGGGATGGAAGGCACAACGTCCTATCCAAGCTTTCTATCAGCTCTTGCGGCCCGGTTAGGTCATCCGTCCAGGCAAGCGCACTGGCCTGGCTTACACCTAACCACAGGCGGGTGAAGGCATTAACTGATATATTCAAAGTTGGAAGTGTCTGCTCTTTTCCTGGCGTGGCGTAGCATTGTCTACCAAGTCCAACTATATACTCACCGGCCTGTCCATCCCACTTGCTGTGACTTTCCAGAAAACGATTGATAGGATCTGTAAGCACTAGGTTGAAACGAACCTCATCGCTATCAAGCTGTGTAAGATCCAAACAGCCTGGCAGATCCACGATTCGGGCCTGCCAATACGCGGCGGAGAAGATCGTATTCTCGTGCTTAGAGTTCTTGGTGACACGACGTGACCTGAACGGATGTCTAAGCAGATCTTGCAGTTGAAGGCCCGCAGGATTATATACTCGGATAGAGTGAACCTGATCAGCTAGGCCTTTGAGCAAGCCAAGAAGCTCATACAACTGCTCTCTGGTCCGATAGGCCATCCATAAGACCTCGTAAGGGCCATGCTCAACCTCCTTTGTGGTCACCCAGAAGTGATGCGTAAGCTCTCCTTCTCCATCACGATACCCAAGGCCAAACCCATTTTTGCTCCAGATCAATTCCGCCTTTGTTGTTTGAGCAGGAAGAAGTGAGCAGGATCCGTGCCGGCGTAACCGCCCAAGTCTAGAGCGGTGAATCTCTTCCCAGTCTTCAACGGTAAGCCGAACCGGAACCCGTGGTTTAACATCTACTAAGAGGTCTGCTGGATCAAGTGAGTACCAATGCTCGTAGGTGCCATTTCCAAATCCAAACTGGTCATAAAAACCCTGATCAAACATCCCAAGCAGCGCAACCTTCATACCAGCTAATGCTTCCTCAACTAGGCTTTGTGCCACCAAGCCACTAGCCAATCCCTGCCTGCGGGCGATGCGGCTTGTACTAACTCCGCCTATTATTGCAACTGGAATATCCTGCTTCAGGTGTCTCAATATGCCATCGCAGCTATTTACCATGCACTCTGCCTCACTGTTTACCTCGGCCACCAGGGTGCGGCTGCCTGCAATAACGGCGTCCAGTGCTTGCTCATGTTCTTTCTTATCTATCCAACCAGACTCGCGCCAGATTCGCGTAACGGCTTTTCTATCCTTACTGGGTTCGTATTTTCTGAAGTTTATCATTGCATGTATATCCCACCATTTGCATTTATGGTCTCGCCAGTAATGTATCCAGCTTCCTGAGAAGCTAAGAATCCAACCACTGCTGCAATGTCTTCTGGTTCAGCAATCCTGCGCGCAGGGATCATCGCTCTTATCGCCTCACCATTCTTGGCAATAGCAGCTGCATTCATATCTGTATTGGTGTACCCGGGCGAAATCGAGTTTGCAGTAATCGACGGTGCCAGCTCTAGAGCAAGTGACTTAGTCAACCCAATCAGTCCTGACTTGGCAGCAGAATAATGTGCTCCATGATTTGAACCTGTCATAGCTCGCAAACTGCAGATATTGATTATGCGCCCCCAATCAAGCTTTTGTAGATACAACAAAGCTGCTTTTACCGTATAGAACGCCCCAGATAGATTAACCGCAACCGCCCGATTCCAATCCTCAACTGACATATCATCTACAGAAGTGTGTTGAGAAAAGCCAGCATTATTAACCACAATACGAATTCCCCCGTACAAATTTGCTGTCTGGTCAACAAGATTACTAACCTGATCATAATCCCTGACATCTGCCCGACAGGCAAATGCCCTTCCTCCACCTGACTGAATCTCTTCAACCAGTTCAAGCGCCTTTTCCTTTCCGGATACATAGTTAATGCTAACCCCGTACCCGCAGGCAGCAAGCCTCCGTGCAATTGCCGCTCCGATCCCTCGCGCGCTGCCGGTTATCACTGCCCCAAGCTTCTTGTCAGCCTTTATGTTGGTATCCATGCCAAAGATTATAGAACATGTAAGCATTTACAGCACGCTCCCATGGCTGTACGCCCTTGAGGTTAGATCGCAAACGCGCAGCAAATAACTCTTCACAAGCAACGTCTATGAAACCTCTCCGGTGTGTTGATTTAGGCTCTGCCTGCTGATAAGCTAGATTGCAATTGTAAAGGAGGTTTGAGTTGAACAGAACCAGTATCCCACTTGAAGAATTAGCGAGCCTTCCAAATTTCTACTTTGTTACCGCCTCATGGGATAAGAAACACATCGCCTTTTACTGGGATAAGACAGGGCAGATGGAGCTTTACCTCCTTGAGCTTCCTGATGGAGCACCTTATCAGCTAAGCCAAGGTGAAGTACCCCGTTCGCTGCGGGCTGGCTTCATTTGGAGTCGGGACGGGAAGAAAATTGTTTTTGCCAAGGATCAAGATGGGAACGAACAACATGATTTGTACTCCTTCAGCCTTAACAGCCGAGCCGTAACTCAACTAACAAATACGCCCAAGGCCCAGGAGATCCCCTCGGAGTTCAGCCCCAACGATGAATGGCTAACCATGTTCTCTAACCGTGGTGGACAGATGAACCTTTATAAGATGCGCCCTGATGGAACAGAAGTCACGCAGCTAACAACCTTTGATAATCCTGTCACCAGCGGAGGCATTTGGAGCCCGGACGGCCAGTGGCTGGCATTTAGCGTAAATGAGACATCCGAGCTAAAAAACCAAGATATCTATATCGTCCGCGCTGACGGAAGCGACGTTCGCCGTCTGTTGCAGGTCAAGATAGGATCAATAGACAGGCCTGTTAAGTGGTTTCCCGACGGTTATCATATGGCAATAGCCTCAGACGCCTCGGGCGTCGAGCGCCCTGGCATACTCTCTGTGGATACAGGAAAAGTGCGTTGGCTGGGAAAGGAGAGTATCGAGGAAGACACATCCGGAATATCGGAAGATGGCAACTGGTTGGTGGCCCTTCGCAATCAGGACGCGATAGTCCAACCGGTGCTCTATGATGTAAAGACGGGAAACGAAACTACGCTGGATCTTCGGGCCGGATATGCTGTAGGCTCAGAGTTTGTCCTTGGGGATACCTCACTTCTGGTTTCGCATATGTCAGCAACCAAGAGAAATGAGCTTGTGTTGTACAACATCAAAACTAAACAAGAAACCACTCTCATTCCAGCAGAATATGGATCGATTGATCCCAATCTGTTCGTCGATCCTTCATATGTAACCTATCCCTCATGTGATGGTCTCACTATAGCAGGCATCCTGTACACACCTATGGATATAGGCGATGAAGAGAGGCTTCCCGCTGTTGTGTCTGTGCATGGCGGCCCTACAGCTCAGTTTTTCCGAGCTTTTGATCCTTACGCTCAATTCCTGGCCAACCAGGGCTTTGTTGTACTGGAACCCAACATCCGCGGCAGCACCGGCTACGGAGTCCAGTTTCGGGACATGAACCGATATGACTGGGGAGGGAAAGACCTAGAGGACGTTGCAGCAGCAGCCGAGTATCTAAAAGGGCTTTCATTTGTTGACCCAGATAGAATCGCCGTATATGGCGGTTCCTACGGGGGATACATGACTTTGATGCAGGTAGTCAAGAAGCCTGCGTTGTGGAAGGCTGCGGTAAGCTGGGTGGGAATCAGTGACCTTCACAAGCTATATGAGCATAGCATGGAGCACTTCAAGTACTTCTTGCGCTGGCACATGGGCGACCCCAAAGAAAACGAGGATCTATGGCGGCAGCGAAGTGCAATAACCCACGTCAAGAATACAAAGGCCAAACTCCTTTTGATCCACGGGGTAAACGATCCCCGCTGCCCAATAGAACAATCGCGCTTGTTCCGTGACAGCCTTATTGACCTTGGCTACGTAGAAGGAGAAGACTTCGAGTACGTGGAGCTCACAGAAGAAGGACATGGCTCCTCGGATATTAAGCACAAGATCCGTACCTACAGCCTTATGCTCGATTTCCTAAAGCGCAGGTTGTGACTCCAGATAGATAACCTTGGATCTCAGTTCACATCGCCAAGGTAACAGATTCCACTAGGCTTGCCACTTGCGATGTTCTTTAGCGGTTCAACAATTGCAGATGGATAAAGACGTATATCGTCCAGTTCTGTTACCGGTACCCACTCAACACCGCTTTGCCACTTATCGGGAAGCTTACCTACGCGCGCTCCTCCCTGAGAGACCTGGCAGCGAAACATGAACTCCACTTGGTGTGTGTCCACGTCGTCTTCTGCAAACTCGTGATGAGCGGATATGTAATCGCGCACCAGCACCAGGTCGCCAACAAAGATGTGCAATCCTGTTTCTTCAAGACATTCACGGACAAGGGCATCGCTTAGCGACTCGCCATGCCGCTGACCTCCTCCGGGAAGAAGATAAAACAGCCCTTCTTTGTCGCGGTTAACGGTAAGCAATATCAGATCATTTTCTATGATGATCGCCTTAGTTGAATTACGTAACACTAACATGCATTCTATTTGTTGCTAGCGGAGATAATCCGGTCAATCAAGCCATATTCAACGGCTTCTTCAGGCGACATAAAGCGGTCTCGATCAGTATCCTTAGCTATTCGCTTGGCGGTCTTTCCCGTGTGCGCAGCCAGTATCTTATTGATCTCGGTATGCATACGCATAAGCTCGTCGGTTTGGATTTTGACATCTGCAGCAACGCCCTGTGATCCACCAAAAACCTGGTGAATAAGGATGCGCGCGTTGGGAAGCGCCTGGCGCTTCCCCTGGGTGCCTGCAGCAAGAAGCACTGCTGCCATACTCGCCGCTTGGCCAATACATATCGTCGAAACGTCGCAGCGCACGTATTGAATGGTGTCGTAGATAGCCAATCCAGCAGTAACTGAACCACCTGGTGAGTTCATATAAAGCTTTATGTCCTTGTTGGGATCCTTGGCCGCCAGAAAGAGCATCTGCGCTATAACCACATTTGCTACCTCATCGTCTATGGGATCGCGCAAGAATACAATGCGATCCTCCAGCAATCGCGAATAAATGTCGTAGGTCCGCTCGGCTTGGCCACGGTTATCTATCACATACGGTATCTGTGGGCTCATTTAGTCACCTCGGTCAGCTTGGCGTTTTTATATAGTACATCGAATACACGCTGGTTGATCTTCTCGGCACGATAGCTGTCCCATTGCTCGTTTGCCTTCAGGCGGGCAATAAACCGTATTGGGTCCTCCCCGGCTACCTTTCCCTCTTCTGCGGCTATCTCTTCAAGCTCCTCATTGGAGATGGCTATACCTTCAGCCTCAATGAGCTTAGCCATCACAAGCTCTTTTCTCAGTCTCTCCGTCGCATCCTCACGGAACTCGGAAAGCAGATCCTCCTCGCTCTTCTCGCGCTCTTTTAGGTATTCATCAAAGGCCAAGGTTTCTTCTCTCTCTTCCAGCCTTTTCTTGAGCAGCTCAAGGTCTTCGGAGGCTATGTCATCTACCATCTGCTGGGGAAGAGGAATATCTAACTGGGAGACAATGTGATCTAGAAGCTGGCCCTTTATCTTGTTTTCACGCTGCCGTCTCTTTGAAGCCGTTATTTTCTCTTTGATATCGGCAGCTAGTTCATCCAGGGAATCAAAACCAGCGTCCTTCGCCAAGTCATCATCAATTTCTGGAAGTACTACCTTCTTTATCTCTGTTACTTTCAGCGTAGCTCGCAACGGGTCTTCCCCTTCTCGCGGCACCTCTAAATCCACTGTCTCGTCAACCTTGTGGCCAACCATGTTGCTGGTAACAGGGTTCTCAGAATCGACACGCATATCCCATTCCTTGTCACCCTCTTTAACCCTGATAATGTCTTCGCTTTCTATCGTGTCTGTTTCCTTGGGAGCAAGGGTAGCAAATTGCCGCTTGATCTCCTCAAGTGCTCCGTCTATCTCCTCTTGTGTCGCATCTTGTGCTGGCTCTGCAGTCAATTCTATCCCCTTATACTCAGGCAGCTCCACTTCAGGAAGCACAGGAAACGATGCGGTGAATACAAAGGGACCGTCTTCTTCAAAAGAAACGCTCTTTACTTCCGGAATTCTTACTGGATGCAAATCTAGGTCAACCAAGGCCTGTCTGAGGTGCTCCTCCTCCATGTCCTTCTGCGCTTCCTCAGTGAAAAGCTCCGAACCAAAGCGCGAGTCAAGGTACGCCCTTGGCACACGTCCTTTTCGAAAACCCGGAATCTGTGTTTGTTTGCTGTAGCGCTTATATACTGAATCGATCGCCTGTTTTACCGCTGCCGAATCCACCGTAACCTGCAATGTTACATCTGTTGCCGATTTTTCCTTGATTTCATATTGTGTCTTATTCAATAGAATTCACTCCGTATTTGCGTTGATAATGGGGTGATTATACGAACAGAAGCCTGTTTGAACAACATAATGAAAGATTACATCCCGCTGATGCTAAAACAGCAACCCCAGTCTTACCAGCACTAAAGAAAGGCTAGAAGCCAGCGACTTCCAAGTAAGCTGTTCCAGATACCATTCATCAGCCTAAACAACCCACGCAGACCACCAAGATATATGATGGCTATCAGGATTATGAATCCGTAACGCTCCAAAGCAAGCATTACCCTTCGGCCTTCCAGAGGCAGGAAATAGGTTAGAATCCTGGATCCGTCGAGGGGTGGGATGGGGATCAGATTGAATACAGCCAGAATCACGTTGTATACAACAAACATGCCTAACAAGAAGAATATAGCGCGTACCAGGTTAGCCCCTAGCCCCACCCCATAGGCAAGAAAGCTGGGAGAAATAGCTAGTAGAGCCAATCTTCCTACAATCGCCGTAGAAAGGGCCAGAACCACGTTAATCGCTGGTCCAGCTAGGGCTACGTAAAGCATGCCTTTCAACGGATTACGGAAGAATCTTGGGTTTATGGGAACGGGCTTAGCCCAACCGATGAGAAAAGGCGAATTTACAATAACAAGGAACACGGGCACAAGAATTGTCCCAATAGGATCAATGTGCGCCAGCGGATTGAGGGTCAACCGACCGTATTGCTTAGCCGTAGGATCGCCAAGACGAAAAGCAACATAGCCATGAGATACCTCGTGTAAGACAATGGCTGTAAACACAGCAATAAGAGATAATATAATATCTAATATATTACTAACGTTCATTCTTCCTCCGCAGCGGATGGATCTACAACAAGTGTATCCTCTTGCTGCAAAATTACCAAGCCTGCAGGCGCTCCTCTTGGCTTTCTTACATGCTTTACTTCCGTGATAGCCACCGGTACATGCTTCTCATGCCTGGCTTTGGAGTGCCGAGCAGCAATACGTGCAGCAGCAGCAATTACCTCAGCGGGAATATCATTTTTGTTCTGACGAGATATCACTACATGCGATCCGGGGACGTCCCGCACGTGTAACCACAGGTCATCCGGATTAGCCTCACGCAGAAGCTCATCGTTCTGCCGGGCGTTCTTTCCAACCCGAACCGTGTACCCTTTGATAGATTGCACCCGGTAGGCGGTTACTGCAGCTGTTTTCTTCTTGTTCAGCTTATCTGGAATGAGCGCTGCCGCGTCATCTTGCATGGCTTCTCCGTTTTCTACCTTTCTAAGCCCCTCTTCAAGAAGTGAGACTTCCTCCTTCAGCCTCTTTAGCCTTTGCTCTACATGTCGGCGGCCGCGACGAAGCCGTTTAGCTCGCTCATACATAGCTTGCGCATTCTCAAGGCCGTTACGGCTAGGATCAACCGAAATTGTAACATCTTCGTTAGTCGCAGGATCGACAAGGCTTATCTCTTGTAGTTTTCGCGGAACTTCATGCTGGTAGATCATCAGTAGGTCAGCTTGGTGCTGCAGCACATTAGCCGTCTCTGCATTATCTAGCCACCCTTCCAGTTTTGCTATCGTCTTATTTGTTTTGGCAACTGCGCGTTTGGCAGCAGCACGAATTTCGTGCAACCCTTCGTCAACCTCACGCTCTTCCTCTTGCTTTTCGAGCTTGCGATCAAGGGCCTCGCTGAACGAAGGATATTCCTCCATGCCATCAACAGGAAAGAAAAATGCGCTGTTTTGCTCTGTATCATATGAGCCAATAGGATCAGCTGTGTATTTCAATATGCAATCCAGTTGCCGTTTCACCGAACCTGCAAAGGACTCCGACGCTGTCTTCTTAGCCTGCTCATAGATTAGCTTGGCGAGCTCCTTACCCACTCCGTCGATGTAGTGGGTCAATGTACGAGAGTTATCTTTTTCCTCCAAGATCTTCTTGATGAGCTCCTCTGTAACTTGCGTAGGAGCTCTCTTTTGCTGGGCCGGAAGCGCAATATACCTTCTACCAGGAACTGCACGGGCCTTAGGGCGAAGCGAAGCAACCACCACATCGTCTTGTACAACAATCAAGTTTCCTTGCACCCCCACAAGCTCGGCTATTACTTCCACCCGCTGCAATTCACCAGCAAGCCGCTTCTCCACAGAAACCGCAACTACTCTGTCCCAACCTTGTTGCTCGATTTTCACTATCCGCCCCCCGCGTAGGTACTTGCGCAAGAGCATAGTGAAAGGTCCAGGACGCTTGGGGTAAGCAAAATCGCGCCTTGTCAAATGAATAGTTGCCTCAACAGGCGCAATAAATAGCTGTATAGTACCACGCGAGAACAACCGCCACACAAACCGAGTTGGTGAAGGCTGATAAACCGAGCGGATTACGCTACCCTCCACGGTCTGTTTCATCTCACTAATTACTGCGGCAATCGCTAGTCCGTCCATTTTCCCAGTTGATGGTACAAATCACCACCGCTATAATCCAAATTACAATGCCGGCGTAGCTCAGTGGTAGAGCAACGGTTTCGTAAACCGTAGGTCGGAGGTTCGACCCCTCTCGCCGGCTCTTTCTTTACAGAAGAGAAGGTCCATAAGAGATAGGACGCCACTCTAACGTTCCGTAGATCACCTGCGTCGTATTAGGATGGACTGCTATTGGCTTACCGCCACGTGGAGCCGAAGGTTGAACGCTGCTAGAGGAAATATTCCAAGACGTGGCTTCGAAGTCAGATCACGATGCCCGTATCCACGATGCCGTTCGTCTTTATCACTACAAGCTTCAGGAGGTTGGCGACCACCTCGCACCTAACTACTACACGGTCAGCGCGATCACGAAGCGACAAGCCACTGGGAGTCGAAAACAAAGCTCTGACAACAAATACTCTACTTCAAGCGCACAACTACAACAGAAACAGGGATTTGTGCAGAAGGTTGCTGTACAAATCCCGTCTAACAACACTTGCCGTTGGGTAAAAACGGTGCTAATATCCTATAGTAAGTACGAAAACACGAATTGGAGGCG
>CAZKFV010000063.1:0-12958 GCA_964552295.1 uncultured Thermotogae bacterium
ACCTGGCTGAGAAGTATATATGTAGCCACATTCACACCTCCTATGAATCATATAGGATTGTAGCACTCCATGAACTCAAATTGAAGTCCTGTGGCACGCCTATGGTTTTCTTCTGAACTAGACTCAGGAACATGTCAAGGCTTTACTGGATGGGTGATGCATGTTATTCTCTTGTAACCAAGCCTATACGCATGTGGGTTGCTCTTCAAGAGAAACTGTCCAGAGGTGATCCATGTGCCTCCCACGAGCGGAAGAAAACCCGGAAGGAAGAGAAAACAGGTGAAAGATGGCGTGGATAAAGATTCTGGATGAGCAACAGGCAGATGGGCAGTTGCACAAAGTATACGATGATATCAGGAAGGCACGTGGCAAAGTGGCCAATATCCTTAAGGTACAGAGCCTTCGCCCAAGAGCGATGGAAGGTCACATTGCCCTCTACGAGAGCATCATGTTCGAAGCATCTAACATCTCGCGTCAGGAAAGAGAGATGATTGCTGTGGCCGTTTCATCAGCAAACCACTGCAAGTATTGCGTTTCCCATCATTCAGAAGCTCTCAGATACTACTGGAACGATCCTATAATGGTGCAAAACCTCATAGAGCGAGGTCAAGATATGGATCTACCCATACGTGAGAAGGCGATGCTTCATTACGCCATAAAACTGACGCGAAAACCAGATGAGATTGAAGAGAAAGATGTAGAAGCGCTACGCAACCAGGGACTCACCGATGTTGATATTCTCGATTTGGCGCAAATTGTTGCCTATTTCAATTTCGTCAATCGGATGGCACTTGGGCTTGGGGTTGAGTTCTCTTTAGAAGAAATGCGAGGCTACAACTACTGAAGAGGTGCCTTGTCCATGCAAGTCTACGATGGTAGTAATCCTCACGATGAGACAGCAAAGAATGGGCTCCAGATTCAAGTTTTGTGGCAATAAGCCATGAACCTTTATACTCGAAGCCCAAGCAGAAAACCCTTGCAAGCAAGAGCGGCTAGAGCTTAGGAAGGCTTCCCCTAGGAGGGTGCACGATGAAAACACTGTTAGTGACATATTCTAAAACCGGGAATACGCGGAAAATAGGTAAGGAAATCGCCAAGCGCCTGGGCGGAGATATCGAGGAGATCATTGATATACGTCCTCGCAAAGGGATATTTGGCTTCATACGATCTGGACTCGAAGCTCTGCGTTGCAAGCCAGCAGAGATTAAGCGGCCATCCATGGATCCTGTGCAGTACGATTTGGTGATAGTGGGAACGCCAATCTGGGCTGGGCGCATGTCAAGCCCTGTACGTGCATATCTTCAGCAGTTGAGTGGTAGTTTTTCAAATGCTGCCTTCTTTTGCACCTGTAGCGGCGAGGGTTACGAATCAGTCATGAAGGATATGGCAAACGTTGCCAAGGCTGAGCCGGTGGCAACTCTTGAGGTGAGCAAAGAAAAACTTGTATCTCAAGAGCTAGCTAGTCTACTGGACAAGTTTGTTGATAGGATCAGTTCAGCGCATTAGTGATTGGGTGGTATCGTTTAGAAAGCGAAGCTCTGGAACGGAGCCGATCAACTTGCACGTAATCGGTTCGCTTTTCCCAGCTCCAGTAAATACAGAATATAGCAAGCATCTAATTAGAATAAACTTTACGATAGACTCAGCGCCTCAAGCTGTCCAAATCCGGGATTGACCATCATCGTTTAAGATCGCGTAGATCGATCTTTCTGCTTTCGCCGGTTGCAAGCACATGTTACGTTGAGCACTTTCTTCTGGTAGGAGCTATCAGTGATCCTATTCACTGCCCAAAGCATGGTTATGCCGTTGCTGGATGTGATCTAATCTTCATTCTTTTGGGCTAGATAACAAGCATGCTACATCAACATTGTTGGTGGCAAAGTACCTCCGCTGATTCCACATACTATCTGCTAAATAAGGGAACATTTTCCTTCCTATTAATAATCCAGTGTCTAAATCCGATCGTCCAAGAGGATAGATTAACATCACTAGCGCATGTCATTGCCTTGGAGCGTACACTACCACTTCGGTAACGTGGTTCCAGGCAATAGCAATGTTCTCTGGCGTGGTTTCCCAGTTATCGTGCACGATTACCCAGATTTGCTCTGCAAGCGGTCCATCAACACCATCTGGGTCACCCTTTATGAATCCAACACCGGTCACGCAGTGTCCTATCCCCTGTTTCTCGTTCCATACTTCAACAGGGACCTTTGGGTCGTGTTTGTGCAAGACATCTGTTGCGTCTAGGGCTACTCCCCAAGAGGCAAAATGAATCAACCCGGTTTCCTTATCTATCTCGATCCTTTCGTTGCCTTCAACCGTCGGATTCCAGTAGCTGAAGCAGATTATTGGGGGAATCCCAGCCTCTATGCTTGCCAATAAGAAATCAAAAGCGGCGTCCTTGCCTGCGAGCATGACATCCCATTCATATACAGATTTGTTAATGGGTTCAAGGAAGGGTGGTTCTGACCACTCGTTGCCATGCCAACTGACGAGCTGGCTTATCGCGTCGGGGATGTCTTGCAAAAGTGTCCCCGGCAGGCGCTGACTCGCATTCTCCCGATCAGGACTTCCTTCGCCGTTGGTTGTCATAAAGTAGCCCAAGTACTCGCTTAGGAGAAGAGGGTTAAGACCCCCACAGACGCCTGTCGCCCACTCTACTGTTGGGTTGTCTGATAAGTCCATGTCAAGAAACACGAGCGCATTTGCTGCCGCAAGTGGAGCACACCAGTTATCTACAGATGCAAACTGAAGTTTGTTGTCCGGCGGTTGACTTTCGTCAGGAACATTAACGATAAACAATCCTTGCGCATCGCCGACCTGAAGTATCGCCACATGATCCTGTTGCGCAACGGCTCCCGACGTCATGGCGAAAATCAATAAGATGGCTATTTCAATTGATCGTACCCAGTTCATCGTATCCCCTCCGAAAGGCTCAATCTTTCTTGTCTTTGCCGTCTGCGGCGATTATGTATGCCAGAAATGCGCTTTGGTTGTTTCCAGCGAAATGGCGGGTGCCACCCCAGTCGCCTTCTTCAACAGAAGAGGCAACAGCAGGCCAGGTAAGCTGCAGCTTGAAACCCTTCATTAGCAACTCCGGGTTCTGTAACTTATAGGCGCCGGTTGTCGTATATCCAATTCCTTTGCTGTAAGCGTTGAATTTTGGCAGAAATGGGTTAGTAACCTCTAGCAGGCCCAACTCAACTATATCGTTTTCCAGATTCAATATAGTCAACGGGATAATCGCGCTGAAGCCGCTTCCTCCATCAAAGGTATTCGTCACCAACAGCGAGAAGTTGACCGCTGCATCAATGATCGAATAACCCCGTTCAATTGGTTTCCAGGTCCATTCAAGTATATGTCCATCTCTTCTACACCAATTTGATCCAGAGATGTAGTCACCCGTGGCGCTGAAATTGGAACTCCCAGCGGGCGCGGTAACTAGCTCGAGGTCTACTTGATCTGGAAGCAGGATAGCGATACTCTCCTTATTGAATGCGACATGGGGATCATCATGCGATATTCGCTCGATTCTAAACCAGAGGGAAGTGGCACCACGAAATGCCGATCGTGAAACTATCACCGTTCCGAGACAATCATAACCAAGCGGATCGTCATCTGTAGACACATTGGGAAGCGTGATCTCCTTAGTCTCGAATACTCCCCCCATCGCCCCACTGCCTGGGAAACCGTAGATCAAGCGAAACTTGGCGGAAAATCCCCTTCCACCGCTCGCGCGATCCGTGGCCAGCGCGCGCACGTTCAAGATGATAGGCTCCAAATCATTCGGTATCCCGCAGAAGGTCCACTCGGCGGTGTACTGCATACCCTCATCCCTTAGCCAATACCATCCTGCAATCTCATCACCGCTTGACTTGAACTCCGTTGCTGTAATCTCCTGTGCTGAAGTAACACCGCACCATACCAACAGCAGTCCGACAGTAATTACTAATGCAGAAAAGACGTGAATCCTCCTTTTCATGACCGTCACCTCCGCTACCGAGGGCGCTAGTATAATATTTTCTGATGGCCTTGTGAAGTTGCTGTACTGCCTCATCAATAATGTACACAAAATTGTATCGCTACCTCATTTATGCATGTACTTGAAACAGGAGCAGGAGTATAAGTGCAACAGGGTATGAGGCCATACATGAGCTGCAGTTAGTTCCAACTACTGTGCAAGCAAGAGCATTGCCCTACTCCATGAATAGGGATTTTCTAATAATCGTGGTTCTCTAAGCCTTGAGTCGCGACTAGGTCAAAAATTAAGGGTTTTCAGGAGTTTTACCTCAAAGGCAAAAAACATCGCCTAGCAATGAATACTCTTTTCAATATGTATTGTTAAGCATTCTTGCATTTTTAGCATCAATACAACGCGTTTTGCAGTGTAGTCTAGACTCTCTTAGTATCAGTATTATCTAGTAAAGACTTCTGTCAAGTTGAACACCTGGTCTTTGCTCACAGATCCCAACTCCTCGTAGTACTTGACAACCGATACACGCAGTTCTATATTAGTGACAGTGGCTTCTCTACTAGTATCTAGTATCAATCGGGTCTGATCAGGTAGATCAGAGAGGAAGTTTTTGCGTGTTTTGGATTGGTGAGCTCTGGTTTCGGAAAAAGGAGGGACGATTGTGAAGAGAACGCTTAGTTTGTCAATAGTGTTGGTGTTGGCGATTGGAATTCTAGTGTTTGGTCAGAGCTTGGTTACTACGCGTGTTCTAGACGGAGGCGTGTTGTTGTTTGACAATGACACCGGCGCTCAAGTGAGCAAGATCGGAATAGTATTCGATAAGGAGGTTAAGCTCAGTACGTCCGATTTCATTGCCATTGGTGGGGACGAAGCGACGCTGGTAGCAGCATCAAACAACTTCGTTTTTGTGGATGTTGTAGTAGTCTCTGGCGGCACGCTACAAATAGTAATGCCGGCTGAGTATGCAGATGCTCAGGTAACTAACGCATTTTGGTTTGAATAGAAGGAGTGTCGTTGAGCGTTAAGTTGGCTAATAACACTTTCTTAAGTGCTTTAACAAGGAGGTAATATCTGATGAAGAGAACACTTGCAGTAATGGCCATTGCTGTAGTGGTGTTTGGGCTATTTGTAGTTGCCCAAACAAGTGTGCCGGAAACGCCGGGAGCAACTGTAGGTGGGACGCTTACAATTGGTGTAAGTCAGACCTTTAAGGACCTTGATCCAAGGGTATCGAACTCTGCATATGATGCTTATGTTTACCTTGAGGTCTTCGATGATCTCATCGGACTGGATCCGGATACATTGAAGCCAATCCCTCACATTGCCAAGGCTTGGGAGGTTGCAGAGGATGGGTCCTCTGGAACCTTCTATCTAAACGAGGGGATCAAGTTTCACAATGGAGAGGATCTAACCGCGGAGGACGTAGCATATACCTTTAATTGGGTAATCGATCCGGCAAATGGATCACCAAACGCCTCGGAGTATGAGTGGATTCAAGAGGTAGTTGTCATCGATGACTACACAGTGAAGTTCATCAACAAGCCAGAGTGGACACCATTCTGCCCTGGAATGGTAAGCGAAAGCGCTTCGATAGTTCCCATGGATACCTGCGAGGAGATGGGGCCTGAGGCGTTTAATTTGGCGCCAATCGGCAGTGGACCGTACAAATTTGTTGAGTGGAAGGCAGGCGATCGTATAACGCTTGAAAGAAACGAGGACTATTGGTTGGTGAAGCCAAACCTGGACAAGGTGATCTACCGGCCTATCCCCAACTTGGCCACAATGATGCTTGAGCTAGAGGCTGGCGGGGTCGATATCGTTGATAATATGCCCGCTCAGGACGTTCAACGATTCCGAGACATGGAAGGGATTGAGGTGCAGCAGGTGGCAAGCCTTTCGTATTTCTATATTGCTTTCAACTGCTCGCACGCGCCCAGCAGCGACGTGCGTTTCCGTAAGGCAACGTATATGTCTGTTAACATGGATGCTGCTATATTCTCCATCTTCCAGGGATTGACGGGGGTCCGTGCCTATGGATGCACGCCTCCGGCACTTTGGGGCGGTGACCGTGAGTATCTTGCGGATAGTATTGCCTTGAAGGAGGACGATGCAGCGGCCAAGGCCCTGTTCGAGGAGTTGAAGACAGAGGGAGTTATTCCGGAAGGCTTCAAGACTACCATTTATTGCCCGCTTGATCCACGCCGGACCCAGTTGGCAACTATACTTGCCACTAACCTTACCGAGAACGGGATCAAAGCAGAGGTCCAACCGCTAGATTGGGGTCCTTTGCTTGATCTGCTTTATCGAAGCGAGGCCGATCCATTGGGAGAGGACTATGAGATATTTCTTATGGGATGGAGTGGAGGACCTGATCCTCACGACTTTATCTATTACCTGTTGACTACGGAAAACGCAGTCATTGGTACAGCCAACAACTTCTCCTGGTATTCCAATCCAGAGGCAGACGCATTGATCAGACAGGCTGATACTTACCCGGGATGTGATCAGGCCGCGAGAGAGGCACTGTACGTGGAAGCGCAGAGGAAGATTTTCTCTGAGTATCCGCACATTCCAGGATATCATTACATTGAGACTAGAGGCGTTTCGACGCGCGTCCATGATTTCCAGATCAGCCCGCTCTCCTGGATCCAACTTTGCAGCCCATCCAATAACGTTTGGGTAGATGGATAGAGCGATTCTTTAAAAACTTAGAAAACCCGGGCTGTTAGATCATTAAGCAGCCCGGGTTACTTAAAAGGAACTCCAAGACCAGTGTTTGGATATGCATTAAGGCGCATTGCGCAGCTTATTATTGTTATATTCGGCTTGACTGTGCTCCTATTTGTCTTGTTAAAGGCAATGCCTGGAGACCCAGCGCGCGTGATGGCTGGGTTGGGGGCAACCCCGCAGACAATAGAAGCAATCAGAGTGAGACTGGGGCTTTACGAACCGCTTCATGTTCAGTATTGGAGATTGGTCAGTGGCTTATTCAATGGACAATTGCAGGCTATGACATATCATAAGGGAGTATGGGATGTCATCCTGGAGCGGCTGCCAGCAACGTTAGAGCTTGGCTTCTTTGGGTTGCTCATTGCTGTTATTGTATCTATTCCAGTTGGACTGTTATCGGCTATTTTTCGTAACTCCGCGCTTGATTATGGGGTTACCACAGTAGCACTAATAGGTATATCTATTCCGGTGTTTTGGTTTGCACTGATGTTGATGATGGTATTTGGCGTGATTCTCCATGTCCTTCCTGTCTCGGGAAGGGGAGAGGTGCTGTGGGGGTGGTCTTTTCTTACCCTGGATGGGCTGAGGCACTTGGTTATTCCTTCAGTGGCATTATCCTCAGTCCAGATAGCAATGACCGCCCGGCTGACTCGTGCAAGTATGCTGGAGGTCCTGCAGCAGGAGTATATCAAGACCGCTCGTTCCAAAGGCTTACGGGAATACGTGGTATTGGTGAAGCACGCCTTTCGAAATGCCCTGGCTCCGGTGGTCACAAATATCGGATTGCAAGTAGGTGCGTTATTTGCTGGGGCTGTACTTACCGAGACAACTACCGCGTGGCCCGGCATTGGAAGATTGATGTATACTTCGATCCTGCGTCGTGACCAGGCAGTTGTATTTGGGCTGGCCCTGTTCATGGCTTCTTTCTATATGCTTTCGTACCTAATTGTTGATCTCCTGTATGCCTACATAGATCCAAGGATAACCTATGACTGACGAAGCTGTTGCTGTGCGTTGGTATCATTTTGTTATTTCTGTATTTGTACCTGGGCTTGGCCATGTCCTGCATGGGCGATGGAAGAAGGCCTTGCTGTACATGTTCCTTACAGTCATAAACGGTGGGATGCTTTATCTTGCGGTTGCTCGCAGCAGGTTAGCGTGGCTTGCAGGGCCGTCTGAGTATTGGTTCTCAACCATCATGCTTTTGCTTTTATTTTTGATTGTGTCGGTGATTTCCTTCGTTGACCTACTCCGGCTGCGACGCAGAAGAACTGATACGGTACATGGGCAGGGATATTGGGAGATTGTGGGCCGGCGTTTCTCACGGGACTTCAAAGGTATCATTGGGTTAGGGATTATTCTGTTTGTGCTTTATGTGGCATTGTTTGCTCCTTTCTTGGCCAAGGGGAACGGCCTCAAGATGGACCTTGTAAATTTCCTTTCTCCTTCTTCGCCTGAGCATCCATTGGGAACGGATAATTTCGGCCGTGATGTGTTGGATCGGCTCATCTTTGGCGCGCGCGTAGCCTTGGGTATTGGAGGGCTGGCTACGCTTCTCAATATGTTTTTCGGTGGATTCCTCGGATTGATCGGCGGTTTCTTTCGTGGTATCCCGGATGCTCTTGTAATGAGATTTCTTGAGATCATTAATTCCATTCCATTCCTGGTCTTAGCACTACTTGTAATCAGTCTATGGGGATCAAGCATTTTTACCTTGATTGTTGTGTTGGGCATCTTCGGCCTTGGACCAGCACGAATCATCCGCAGTGAGGTTCTTTCCGTAAGAGAGGAAGACTACATCGTCTCGGCTAGAGCGGCTGGTGCTTCTACCATGCGGATAATCACTCGTCACGTGCTTCCAAACGCAATTGCCTCATTGTTGGTGGTAACGACCATGTCAATTGGTGTCAACATCATTGTAGTGGCCGGTCTTAGCTTTCTGGGTTTTGGGGTAAAACCGCCAACGCCTTCATGGGGCGCAATGCTTCAGGAAGCACAGGAATTCATGCGCACAGCATGGTGGATGGCTGTTTACCCGGGGTTGTGCATAGTGATCACGGTCTTTGGGTTCAACATCTTAGGTGATAGCCTGCGCGATGTCCTAGATCCACGTCTTAGATAATAGCACGAGGAGGGGTCAAACCTAAGGGCGTAAGAGCTGCGGGGTCAGACCTCGTTATGAAACATGCTACCCGCAACCATTCTCGTATTTATCGGGTGCAATAGTTGTGTGATGAGGAATTTCCAGTCGCCAACTAGCTTAAACTAGGCGAGGTAACACTGATTAACGGATAAGATGCGGGTTTCTGTATATCAATGGAAAAACAATCCAGTTGTGATATGCTAGCTGTGTTGTTGGGTGTTTAGTTGCTGCAAGATTTATAACACAGGGTTTGCCTATTTCGTCCTTTAATCATCACCTTGTGCGTTCGTAGCGCAGTAGCCGTGATGGTTTCCCCGTCACACGGAGCAGCCCACAGCTCTCCATCAGCTTCCTTGCCGGCAGGTTGAACGGGGACACGTTGGCGATTATACCTCCCACCCGCGGGTCACTAAACGCGTTATCAATTAGGGCTGAGACCATCTCGGTGCCATATCCCTTCCCTCGCCACTCTGGCAGAAGCGAAACCCCCATCTCCACTTCTCCTAATGGGCTTGGTTGACCAACGTAGCCTGCGACACCTACTACTGTCGCTAGCTGCCCCGGTAGCCCGACGCCGGATAGCGTACCATTGGTACCAGCCAATTGCCTTTCTTCCACCTTGTTCGAGGCGTTTGAGGAAAAAACCTTGCGCCTCCTGGTCGTACTCACTCGGCGGCCAGCCTGGCCCTATATGGGAGTTGATCTGGCGCGCCAGTTTAGATGGACAGTCCATCTCCACGCGTGCTAGTGTCGCGGTGGCTGGTATTAGCTCAAGACGAGCAGTACGGAGGAGGAGCTTTCTCATTCCACCGTTCACATGATCCAGCGGCGGTTGATGTTGCGAAGGCTCAGGAGGAATAACACGGCGCAGAAAGCAGATATGGCGAGAAAATCAACTGCAAGAGGCATGTTGTTTCCCCGGTCCACCGCCCCGCGTAGGATATCGGCCCCGTAGGTCAGGGGGAGCATGTATGAAAGAGGGCGCAGGAACGAGGGCAGAGAGGAGATGGGAAAAAATAAACCGCACAGGAACAACATAGGAAACCGGAAGAAGTTGGAGAACGTTTGGGCCTCGAATACCTCGCTCACGGACACGGCGATGAACAGGCCAAGAAACGTGGACGCGACCGCGATCAACACGATTGCGGGTAGGGCTACAGCCCAGGCGATGCTGGACAGATCGCTTATGATAAGCGCGATGAGGATCGGGACGACCGGGTTGACGGAGCCGAAGGCAATGGCGCCGCCGGTCTTCGCGAGCATGAGAAGCCATAGCGGGATGGGCGCGAGCAGAAGTCGCTCGAATGAGCTGTTTTTCTTCTCGAAAGTCACAGTCACTGATAGAAGCGAGGTCGTTCCAAACAAGACCGAGATGGCAATCACCCCTGGTAGCAGCTCAGGGATGCTTTCCAGCGTGCTACCCGATCTGACGAAGAACATTCCCGTCCATGCCAGGGGAAATATGAGGCCCCAGCTTATGTTGGGCGGTTTGAGGTAATAAGAGCGCATGTCCTTGCCTACTATGCTCCAAAACGCCACCCACCGCTTCATCGCTGTCCTCTCTTCTCGTTTTCGCTGCGTAATGTCCCTGCCTCGATTCCTGTAATGCTAACGAACACGTCCTCTAGGGATGGGCGCAACTGCCTGGCCTCAACGATCTCTGCTCCCTGTTCCTCGATTGCTCGCAGTACCGGTGCAATGCGGATTGGCTGATCCGACTCAATGCGGATATGGATGTCAGTAACCGGGATTATGGTAAGCCGGGCAAACATGCTGGCTAGAGCCCTGTGGAGTGAAGGGGACGGTTGAGCCAGGGATAGGAGCATCACTTTCCGCCCCTGCACCGGCTGGAGCAAGTTTCTCACTGTGTCAATGCGCACAATCTGCCCGGCGACAATGAACGCGATACGCTCGCACAGCCTTTCCGCCTCCTCGATATAGTGAGTGGTGAGGAAAATAGTTGTGCCCCCGCGGTTTAGGTCGGCAATCAGCTGTCTGATCTGGCGGGCGCTGGCCACATCGATCCCCGTGGTCGGCTCGTCTAGGAACAGGATGGGCGGGCGGTGGATGATACCCGCGGCTATCGTGAGCTTGCGTTTCATCCCTTTGGAATATTCCGCGAACTTGCGTGGCGCTGCGTCGCTTAGCCCAAACAATTCCAGCAGCTCCCGCGCCCGTGACTGGCGCTCTGCCTTGCGCATGCCGTATAGTGCAGCACAAAAGCACAAATTACCAAACCCAGATAGCTCGGGATACAGGTTGCTTTCATCTGGGACAACACCTATCACTTGCTGTGCCGCATTTGGGTTTTTCCCACAGTTGTGTCCAGCCACTCGCAGCGTGCCGCCATCCGGACGGGCAAGCCCTGTTAGCATATTGATGGTAGTCGTTTTGCCTGCACCGTTTGGCCCGAGGAAACCGAAAAGCTCGCCCTGTTTAATGGAGAAGCTTATCCCATCGACGGCATTGACTTGACCAAAGCTCTTTCTTAGCCCAGCAACCTCAATTACACGATCCATCACTTCGATCATCTGCTGATCCTACGTCGCAGCTGCTGATCGCTTGTAAATCGCGCGCAATGGAGCTGTCCACCTCTTGTTTCTACTTTCGTTATGAGGATCCTGGATGGATTGGATTTCTCAAGCTCAAACTGGTTGTTGTTAGGCAATACGTTGTCAGAGCAAGCGGCAGTTTGATTAATCACTTGGCGTGGCCCGATGCTCGGTTGGCCATAGGAACGATACGCGCGCGCAGAACGCTTCGTCGTTTTCAAATCACTGTTTCCTCCAATAGAAAGGGTTGTCAGTATCATTATCAAGTTGAACGTTTTCAAGTCAAAATGGCACAAAGCTGCCCGGATAAGCCACTGTAAAAGTATCTTGCAACAGCCAGTAACCTGATCAATAGCTCTGCCCACACATAGATAAAGCCGCACGGGGCTTACTACATGCAAGCCTTCTCATCACATTTTATATTGCTAAGAACGTGAAAATGCAACCAATGCTTTCTCACCAACAAATAATCATGCGATAAGACCGCCTTGAGTATTGTCTCTTATCAAACCCACTTTTTGGCAAGCATGACGAACAAGACACGGTGAGCAGATAAAGCAGATGGGGTCGTGATTACCAAAGACCGGGCCAGCTTATCTTGCGCAACAGCAGATATGAAAGAGGTTTGAGCAAATCCATTACGCATGGGAAGCTAAGCATACCACCTTTTGCTATCTCATAACGCGGCCTTTTCCTGAGTCTGTTACCTCAATGAGTTCTTCTGGAAACGGTTGGAAGTAATACTGATCCATAAGGTACTCTACTTCAAAGCGAAGGATCCAAGATCTGAGTACTCCGGTCACCGCGCTTAGACAAATGCGATGCTCGCGGTATCTCTTCAGCTCATCGAGAAAGAAAGCCTTTTCGGAGGGATTAAGCTTATCGGATACGTAGCCAAAAAGGTGCAAGAGAACGTTGATCTCGCTTGTGCGGCGGGGTGCGCGGGCCAGCGCGTGCAGTAGAGCATTGCGATATTCTTCTATAATCTTGTTGTAGGGCTGGTGGGACGTATTGGCAACAATTTGACCCATGCCCCTTAACCTCTGCTGGTTATATGCCATAAGCAAGTACTTGTGTTGTGTGTGGAATCTGACCAGACTATTAATCTTTTCCACGCGGTATACTTCGCGAAACCGCGCCAGACAGAAAAGTTGAGTGAGGAAATGTTGGCGGATGTCGAAATTTTGCAGGCGGCCTTCGTCTTCGATGGGATAGCCACCGAATCTCTTTAGTATCTGTGCCCCAAATGCGCCCGCTCCTTTTTTGTGCCCAGCTCCCTTTTTTACGCTGTTGTAGATCTTCACTTGACTGGTACCGCATGATGGAGATCTGTACTTGAGCACGAACCCGTCCACTTCTCCCAGTTTATCTAGATAATTAGTGGTGAATTTGTGCATCAATTGAGTCAGGTCACGACCGGTTCCCGGTTGAATAAGCGATATGCTTCCCTCGTTTTCTACCAACCGCAGCGGTTCACGTGGTACCCCTAAATCGATCTCCATCTCCGGGCACACTGACAAGGAATCCACGTGGCCTTTCAGAAGCTCAATAAACGGATCA
>CAZKFV010000064.1:0-14212 GCA_964552295.1 uncultured Thermotogae bacterium
TTTCTGGGTTAACTCGACCGCCTTCTCCACTTCCATATCGATGACTACAGCCTTCAACTCATCGAGCGTTGCCATCACTTTCCTCCTTTATCGCGATTACGCATGTATTTAATGTAGTTCAGACAATGTGCATCCTTCTCCAGGACCGCGTCTGCTGCGTGAAGCATATCCATCATGCCGCGGTCTGTAGGATCGATCAATGCCGCGTCCAGTCCAGCATCAAGCAGCAAAACAAGGTAGGCTTGGTTGATTATCGATCGGCGCGGTAAACCAAATGACACGTTGCTTAGCCCAACCGAGGTCCTGATTCCGTAGTGCCCCCATTTCTCCTTCACGGCACGCACTGTGGCGCGTACGATACCAGCCTGCTCGGGGTTACTGCCGATAGTCATAACCATGGGATCTAGATACATACGGTCAAGTGGGATATCAGCTTCCTGCAAAGAAGTGGTCAATAGCTCTGCCTCGCGCATCCGAGCCTCTATTGTCATGGGCATGCCGCCGCTTCCCATAGGCAAACCGACGAACTCCGCTGAGGATTCCCTAATAATAGCCATAAGCCTCTGCTGTGTCTTCTTATCATTTGTGATGGAATTCATCATTGGCAAGTTCTTGCACAGAGACAGACCATGCTCTACTACATCCGGGTTAGGACTATCAATACACAATCGAACTTGATCGCCCACCTCGTCGTAGATCAGCCCTATCACCCACTCCATATCAGACTGTTCCTGGGCCCTGCTTGTGGCAGTATTAACGTCCAGTAAGTCCGCTCCCGCCTCCACCTGCACTCGAGCCAATCTCCTGATTAGCGATTCGTCCTTATTCTTAAGGGCTATCTTAACCTCATTGCGGGTGGAATTGATCAGTTCGCCAATTACTAGCATCCGCCCTCCTTTGCTCATCTTGGCGAACTGTAACATATGCTTCAGTTTCTGTCAAGATGAACCTTTCGTTACATTCTGTGGTAAGGGGGAGGAGTTCCTCCCCCTTACCAGACCTAGCTCACCTTCATTATTGTTAATCAATTTCCCCGGTAACGAAATAGTGAATCAGTTTCGGGTACTTCTCCATGAATATGGTTGCCGCGGTGGCCTCGTCTTCCTCATAGAGCAGAGTAAGCTCGGACATTTGATCGATCGTGAGATAGAACCTACTTAAAAAGGTGCTCACATCGTTTCCGAACTTAGCCGTGAAGTCCTGACGCCCCACCATATGGACCTCTTCCTCTACACCCAGTATTTTCCTGGGCTCATCCAGTACGCGTATGTCGAACCTACCGAAGGCGGAATGAGGTTGCCATAAGGTAACCACAGTCCACTCGTTGCGCAGCATCCTACGTTTTAGTTCAGCGATCATTGCGGCGTCGCTGGACTCTATCAGTTTCCAATTGGCGAGCTCTGGATAGTCCTCCATCATGACCGAGGAGTGCTGCATTAATCCTGACCCAGGGTCGATGCCGATGATTTCGCCGTTCATCTTCTCCCATACTTCCTGCTTACCAAGATCTGTCACTGAAGATACAACATCCTCAGGGACGTAATTTGGTACGGCCCAACATAACAGAGCATCTTCGTATATTGGCCCGAAGTCGCGTAGCTTTGCTGCCGACTCCTCCCAGTAGGCCTCATGTGTAACATAAAGCCATGATTCCACGAACAGATCAAGGTCTCCGTTGATCATGGCTTGATAAGCTACGCCGATATCGGGGTTTATCATTTCAACGGGTTGGCCAATTTCTTGCTCCAAAATGTAGGTTATAAGGCTTCCTACTGCCAGTGATTCTGACCAGGGAACGACACCAAATTTAAGTGCATCACTATTTGCACCCATGACAGGTACAGCTAGGGAAACCGTCAATATTGAGATTAGCAATCCTAATCCTACAATTCGCCCAATTCTAGTTTGCATACCACTGCCTCCTTTTTTTTGTGCAGTTGTCTTGTCGGCTAGTTTTTGCTCCGCAATCACCTCCTGATCCAAGTTGGCGAACACCTTCATGTTGCTTAGTTCTTTCTGTGACCGATATTCCTAGTTGCGCGATCGAATATGATGGCAATGAAAACAACACTGATTCCTGCAACAAAGCCTTTTCCAACCAACATACGTTGAATTCCCCGTATAACTTCGCCTCCCAATCCTCCGGCTCCGATCAATGCAGCCACAACAACCATCGACAGAGCAAGCATGATCGTCTGATTCACGCCCGCCATTATTGACGGCCGTGCTACAGGAAGTTGTACCTTCCACAGAAGCTGTATTGATGTGCATCCGAAAGCTTGGCCTGCCTCAACCAACTCGTGAGGAACCTCGCGTATACCTAGGCTTGTGAGACGAACTGCGGGGGGTAAAGCAAAAATTATCGTTGCTACCGCGCCGGGGGCAGCCCCTATCCCAAAGAGTATTACTGTAGGAATCAGCCAAACAAAAACAGGCAAAGTTTGCATGAAGTCCAGCACTGGTCTAACAATTGTCTCCACTCGATCTGAACGGCCGGCGCATATTCCAATTGGTATACCAAGCGCCAAGGCGATGGAGGCTGAAGTAAGGGTAAGAGACAGTGTCATCAACGCCTCTCTCCATAAGCCAAAACTGGCTATCAACCACAGGGAGATCATACCAAAGAATGCAGTCCAGATGCTTCTTCCCAGCCACCACATCAAGGGGAAGACAAATACAGTTAGCAAAGGGAAGGGGACAATTGCGCCCCATATCTGTGTGTAGAATATGGGAAATAGCTCGAAAAACGACAGTACCAAAGCGTAGGCAGTGTTTACTACAAACGCAATTGCGTCAAAGAAGCCCATAAAAGTAAGGGCTATCCAGTCGACCGCTATCTCGATCCAATCGTCTAAGGGAATGAAGCCAGAGGCACCCAGCCTCTTAAGCAACGCTGCTCCATACTCTTGTGCCATAGCTATAGCAGCAGCACCAACAAGCAGCCCCATGAATATCCATATAGTTCTTGTATTCCTGTTACTGCTCATAATGTGTCCTTTTTTTACCTTTTAATAGCAGTCCCTGGAGTATGTTGAATTCCATTATTACTCCGCAGAACTTGTCATTATCATCAACAATAAATATCGGATCTGGTTTTGATAGAGCAGATATTGAATCCATACGTATTGTCATCACGGTTCGGATGGACTCGCTTGTCCTGACTGCCAGGAAGGAAGGCGGGGTTCCTTCTTCAACCTGATCATGCAGCAATATAGGTCTACGAACCGCAGCCAAAATAGCCTCAGTTGGGCGGCCTTCTTCGTCTACCATCACCATGTCTTGCTTGCCTAATCCGTACCCACCTTGATCCAGACGTGGTAATTCCTCCAAGGGAGTAGCGATTGTTCCAGCGGTGACCACATTTGAAGGGTCGGCGTTTTCTACGAATCTTTCTACGTATTCAGTGTTAGGATTAACTAGAATCTGCTCTGGCGTTCCGATTTGCACGAAACGTCCTTGCTCCATAATCGCTATTCGATCGCCTAGCTTCAGTGCTTCATCGAGGTCGTGAGTGACAAAAAGAATCGATCTCTTGAAATGCGACTGTAGATTCAGCAGTTCATCTTGCATGTTTACCCTGATAAGGGGATCTAATGCGCTGAACGCCTCATCCATTAAGACGACGGGGGCTCCTGTGACCAGCGCGCGGGCCAGACCGACCCTCTGCTGCATACCTCCCGAAAGCTGTGCAGGGTAGGCATCGCCCCATTGGCTAAGCCCTACTATCTCTAACATCTCACGTCCACGTTTCAGTAACTCGCCTTTAGCTACTCCCTGTATCTCCAGGCTGAAAGTCACGTTGGAGAGCACGTTTCGATGCGGAAACAGAGCGAAGCTTTGGAAAACCATGCTCATGTACTTTTCCCTTATCTCACGCAACTTAGGCTTACTAACACTTGTTATCTCGACAGGATTCGTAGGGTCAATAGCCAGGAAGATCTTTCCTAGGGTTGGTTCTACCAAGCGGTTGACACAGCGCAGAAATGTCGACTTGCCGCTACCCGAAAGACCCATAATTACAAACAGCTCGCCTTGTTTCTGATCAAGGCTGATGTCTTGATTAGCCACAACTTGTCCAGTTTGTGCTTGGACTTCGGCCTTGCTTTTGCCTTGTTCAAGTAAGTTTATTGCTTGGCGAGGTTTGTCGCCGAAAAGTTTGTAAATGCCTTCTGCTTTTATCATCGCTAGATAAGTCTAGTCTAGCTTTTCTGTAATGGAAGCAAGAGAGGCTAAAACATCCTGAGAAAGGGCAGTAGGTTCATGAGTGTTGAGTATGTACTGAACCTTTTCTTTGATCCTATCCCCCATAGTTTTCTCTCCTGTTGTCTTCCACCTGTCGATGTTCTGTCGGTCCATTAAACTGGGGTACCATATCTCGTCTTTGAAGTATTTCATTGTGTGTTTAGTGGTAAGATAGTTCCCTCCAGGACCTACTTCATCTACAACATCTATTGCCAGATGGTCTTCATCTACAGCGATTCCCCCTACTATCCGTTTTACCTGTCCGATAATCTCATCAACCATGGCTATCATTTCCAAGGAGCCGGTATTGCCAGATTCCATGTATCCAACATCGTGGACCAGATTAGCGCCACTCAAAGCTGAAAATAGAACCGAGAGAGTAGACTCGATAGCTGCTTGTTGGTCCACAAGCTTTGAATCGGTGCAGCCCCCTGTGCCCCAAGTAGGAAGCTGATAGTAATGCGCGATATCCATGTATGCCGCCATTAGCAAGTCAAATTCCGGCGCTCCATATGATAGTTGTGCATTAGCCATATCCATGATCGATATGACGCCACCTACCACAAATGGGACTCCTTGCTTTCTTAGCTGTGATATAACTAAGCCACTGAGGTTCTCAGCGTTTACCATAGCGAGAATGCCGGCCAGGGTTACCGGAGAGCTAGCTCCTCCCTGAGATACTGGTGTGTGAATGATAGGAATTCCGTAATCTGCGGCCAGGAGCAGTTTGTCTCCTGCTGTCTTGTCATGAGTGAGAGGGGAGATTGGCTCTGAATAAGAGACTATGAATGGACGTTCCATCAGTTGGTCCTGTGATCCGGCAACTAGGGATGCCATATCCACGATATCTCTTAGGCCTTCAGTGGTGTAGCTCCAGATTACAAGAGGCTTTGTAGTGTTCTTGACCATTGCCTCAAATTCATGACGATCGGAGTGCTCGGGGTTGTGGTCGCTTATTGTGCCGTAAGCCATTGCCCAATCTATGTTTGGTAAGGCATCCACCAGTCTTACTGCTTTTTCCGCATCTGCCTTGGTGAACCTGCGCCTTTCTCCCGTCTCTGGGTCAAGCATATTTAGTAGAGTAGGCCCAAGGCCGAAGTACGTGTTGTGTCCTCCAACCAGCAACGGGTTTTGGCCATTGCGGTCGTACAGGAGGAACTGGCTAGGTGCAACATCTATAGCCCATTCCACTAGGTGTGAGGGAATATGCACAGTGTTGCCTTTTATGGTGCACCCGGCGTCTGCGAGTAGTTCCTGCACTGCCTCTGATTGGATAAACACGCCTGTTCTTTCAAGAACCTGTAACGAGGCTTCGTGGATAGCCTTGATCTGGCTGTCGGACAGTACCTTATGTCCTATACTATTCCTTCTTACAACGTTTGCTCTATCTGTACGCATCCAATCCTCCTAGTATCTCACCTGGCGGTGCTTCTCCTCATGAGCGATCAGGTCGAGGATCTCCCTCTGTTTAGATTCTTCCAGCGGCTCTGGTTTATGTTCACGTAGGATTCTCATCGTTTTTTCGGTTGTTTTATGCCCCAAGGTCTTGCTGCCCTGTTGTTCCCATTTTGCATATCCTCGCCTGTCGAGGAGTCCAGGGTACCACTGCTCTTGCTTGAAATGCCTCATAGTGTGGGATTCCGCAAGGAAGTTACCTTTGGGGCCTACCTTATCTATTAAGTCCAGTGCTAAATGTTCCTCGTCTACCTTGATTCCGCGCATGTAGCGCTTCATCATACCTATGGTTTCGTTTGACATCACCAACATGTCATTAGATCCCACGAGTCCAGAACTGAGGTATCCCACGTCGTGGATCAGGTTAGCGCCTCCCAACATGCCTAGGGCGATGGACAACGTGCCTTCAATGGCTGCTTGCTGGTCCACTACTTTCGCATCGCTACATCCAGCTGTGCCAAATACTGGTATCCCTAGATGCTTGCCGATCTCGCCAAGCGCTGCCTCCATCACGTGGAACTCTGGGCCCCCATAAAGATATGTGGTTGTTTTCATATCCATGACAGTTAACACGCCGCCAAGGATCACAGGCGCCCCTGGTTGCTTGAGCTGAGATACGACTATTCCGCTTAGGGATTCAGCCAAAGTCTGGGCTAGAGTCCCCGCCATTGTTACTGGGGAAGTTGCTCCCCCTGACGGACACGGTGTGTAGATAGACGGGATGCTATTCTCGGCGCAGTACAGCAGCTTCTCCATTGCTTCCTTGGAGGCCCGTAAAGGACTAGATGGTTCGATATAGTGGACGATGAACGGCCGAGCTGCTAGCTGATCTTCATCCCCTGTAGCTATTGCCGCCATCTTACGAATATCTTCATTACCGCGCTGATCATATGAGGTAAAAACTATCGGTTTAGTAGTATTAAAAACCATTTCTTGAAACTGCACTATGTCAGCGACATGCACTGGTCTATCCCAGATGATTCCTAGAGACATGACGAAATCGATGTTTTCCAGGGAGTCCATTATCGTGACGGCTTCTTTTATGTCGTTCTGTAGAAAGTGTCGTATTTCACCGGTGCGGCTATCCAGTACGTTGGGACACTCTGATCCGGTGCCGAAGTAGTAATAGCCTGGCTCGAGACGCATCGCAGGGGTTCCGTTGCGGTCATAGATTAGAATCTTGCTGGGCGCTGAACGAAGCGCCTCTCGCACCAACCTTTCGGGGATGTATGCCACGTCATTTACAATCCTCGCTCCCGCATCCCTCAACAGGCTCAACGCATCTTCATGTTGTATGTTTACTCCCGTCCGTTGCAAGATCTCCAAGGCTGCGGACAAGATGGCCTCCCGCATCTCCTCGGTGAGCACCTCAAACTGAGGAGTCTCGTAAAAAAGCTGATTACTCTTTATCACTGGCCCTCCCTTTCTTTCCTATTTTCTACAAATTCCTCTGCCTGTCTTTCCACATCTGGCTCCAAGGGGGGACATGCGTGTGTCGCAGTTAGTTCTTCCCACCTGCGAGCCGCCCGCTGATTGATGGATGGTTTGCCTTGACTCAGCCATCGCTCGTAGCCTGTACGGTCACTGAGCCTTGGGTTCAACAGTTCTTTTTTGAAACAAGCTAATGTGTGGGGATCGGTAAGGAATTCTCCGTTTACCCCCGCACGCCGGATTGTAGCCAGCGCAAGTTCATCTCCACATAAGCTCATGCCTGCCCTAAGCCGCTTGACGTATTCTAGTATCTCCAGGTCAATAGTGAATTGAACTAGAGACATCATCATATAGGAATCAAGAATCCCTGCTGCGTGAAGCACAAGATCGACACCAGACCACACGCTGAACAAGACAGTCATCATCTTCTCGTATCCTGCTTGCACGTCAGAAGCATTTGCGTCTGTAAGTGTTCCACCAGCGCGAACAGGTATACCGTAACTGTGTCCAAGCTGCGCCAAGGCACTTGTTAACAGGGCTGTTTCTGGAGCGCCGGTGGCTGGTGCGCCACTGCGCATGTCACCTACAGCAGTGGCTGACCCGTATATAACAGGCGCTCCTGCACTCAGCATCTGACAGAGGACTATTCCGGCTAGGGCCTCCGCGTTATGCTGTACCAATGTGCCCAACAAAGTAACGGGACCTGATACTCCCGAAATGACAAAGGGAGCGATGATTACAGGCTGCATGTGAGAAACATATACATGAAGTGATTCAAGCATTCGAGCGTCGTACGCCAAAGGGCTTTTGCTATTAACAAGAGCGATTGTATACGGGAGACGATGCAATCGGTCCTCTCCCCCCCGCACCAAGGCTGCTAATTGCATAGTGTCGTGAGCAGCAGACCTGCCGTTAACGCTTCCCAAAAAAGGTTTATCCGTGAGCTGGATGGTGCGTAGAATCATGTCCAGATGCCTTGTAGACACAGCAACGTCCTGGGGTTCAACGAGGGTTCCACCGTTTATATCTATGGAGGTGGAAGTATGGCAAGCCTTTACTAGGTTAGAGTAATCATGTATTGTGGCAGGACGCCTCACACCATCTAATCCTTCCAGAAAAGGACAGCCATAGCCAGCGGCTAGCAAAGGGCGACTGTCGCCTACCTTCAATTCTACTGACTCATCGCGGCCGTACAGGCTGAAGGTTGGTGGCGCGAGGTTTATGTAGTGCTTTACGACTTGCCTGGGGAAAAAGGCACGCTCGCCCTTCACAATGACACCGTGTTGCTTCAGTACTTCTAACGAAGGCTGATGATGAAAGCTTATTCCAATTTCTTCGAGGACCTCCAATGTTGCTTCATGGACTTGCTCAAGATCTCCTGAGGTTAGCTGTCCGGCTGACACGGAGTACTGGTGGACCGGGGCGACATCCATATCTAAAGCTGTCCTCTTATCCGATTCACGAAGTTGTTCATGTGTTCCTCAAGAATATCCTCGCATCGATTGGCATCCTTCGCCTTCAGGGCCTCTAGTAATAGGGTAAACTCATCGCCAAACGCGTCACAACATCCTTTAGGGGAAAACGCCCATATTCTGACCGCTTGGTTGCGCAGCTGTTCTAGAATACTAGATAAAATATCGTTTTTGGTAGCTTGGTTAAGTATGAGATGGAGTTCACTGTCTAACTGCATCAAGCGATGGGGGTCTACTTCCTTTTCAATCTGTTTCACCTTCTCCTCGACGGCTTGTAGTTCCTCGGAAGTGATGCGCTCGGCAGCAAGTCGACCTACAAGTCGTAGCAAGTGACGGCGTACTTCAAACACGTTCTTTAGCTTCTGCAGGCTTATGTCGCTTACGTATACTCCTCGCTTGGGTACGATTCGGACTAAGCCCTCGCTGGCCAGACGGATGAACGCTTGCCTAATTGGAGTACGACTCATACCGAACTCCTCAGCCAATTCCTTCTCGTGCAGCAATTCAGCTGGTTGATAGTCCAATAGCACGATGCGCTTCTTTATCTCCATGTAAGGATTTATCTTTTCCTCAGAAGCAGATACAGTTTGATGTGCCATTTGAATTTTCACTTAACCCCCTTTATACACGATCAATATACAACTAAAATACAAGCTTGTCAACAGCAAAGAGGGCATTCACACAACTAAATCAGCTTGTATCGTTGATGTTGTACTGAACAAACGGGTTCTCACAAGCAGGGCCACGGGTTACCCACCACTGTCTAGTGCTTGGGCTGATTACCCAAGATGCGCAGGTCATTGGAGTCAATCGGCGAGCTTCTGGTTGTGCTGGCATGTGTCGGCATATTGACTGCGGGTAGTTTACGTGATCTTGTAGGATGTGTTGACAGACAGAAAGGTCAATCTCTCCATCGGCTTCTTCAAGGAGCCTATTTACTCGATAGTGACGGATGATGCTACCAGCAGAATTGCGACGGCCAATATCATCTATATCCTGTTTATTCTTTAAGACATCTGAGACATAATGATTGGCGTGGCCTAAGGTGTGCGAAGAATAAAGGATTCCCACTTCATCAGGCGTGCCTTCAATGCTGTAGATCTCCGTTTCGTCAGCAATCATGAAGTTGAAGCAACCGGCCCTATCTGCTCGAAAGATAGCTGCCAATGCATCGCCGATGGTGGTCTGCCTTAGTATTTCCGCTATTATAGCGTAGGTAGGAACACCAGGTCTTATCGCTAAGCGAGGGACGCCATTCCAGGTTATAGCTATTCCAGCTGAATTGAGACCAGCTCCGGCTATCATCCCAGGATAACTAAATGATAGTGTATCAGGCATATTATCTCGCCTAGCGAGCATAATATGTGGATTGAAGTTTTCACTAAGTTCTGGAGAGATATCCCATGTTTGGCAAAGATAGGATAGGCCTGTTTTGGTAGCTTTACCTGTGGCAGAAAACGCTGTGCACGCATGTGCAGAGCTTGTAGGAAAACCAGAAAGCTCCTCGTGAAGTGAGATTAGGAGGATCGCGTCAATGGAAAGGCCTGAACCTTTTGCAATGCCGTGCATTTCCGCGCTTACTCCAGGAGAGTATTCATCTAGGAATGGAAGGTGCTTATGAGCCTGACGCAGCGCCGCCTCCTGCGACATTCCGTGGAGTAGCGACAAGATGTACTCTACTGCTTGGTTAATGCCATCTTGAAGCTCTTTGCCATGTTTTAACCCACATTCAAAGGGGGTTCCCGATACCTCAAGGCTTGGGAAAGTGTCTCCTGTTAGCTTGTTCATGTTTGCTAGTCATGCCTCCTTATGGTCTCTATGCTCCTCTTAGTTTGGGGTCAAATACATCGCGCAGTGTCTCTCCAAGTAGGGTGAACCCAAGCGTTGCAACAATAAGCGCAAGCCCTCCGAATACCACCATCCAGGGAGATAAACGGACATACGAGTAACCAGTTTTTAGGATAGCTCCCCAACTTGAGGTGGGAGGAGGAACTCCTAAGCCCAGAAAACTTAAGCCGGCTTCAATAGTTATCACTACAGGAATGTCCATCGCTGCCTGTATGAAAAGAGGGCCTACAGCATTGGGCAAGATGTGCTTGAACACAATCCTCAAATAACAGCAACCCATAGCCTGTGCCGCTGCTATGTAGTCATTCTCCCTCACCCTCAGGGTTTGAACCCGTATCAGCCTGCTGTAGCCAGGAAAGCGCGTTACTCCAATGACGCCGATCAAAATGGGTAGATTGGCTCCGCCGGTGAGGGCCATAATGGTGATGGCGAAGATGATTGTTGGAAATGCGCGTATGCTGTCAAACAGAATGAGCAAGAAACTGCCGACCCAGGATGGACCGTAGCCAGCCACTACTCCAAGTAACATGGCGATGAACATCCCAATGGCAATAGCTGGCAGGGACACAAGAAGGGCTATGCGACTTCCGTATAGCACACGGGTTAGAAGATCACGTCCCAGGTCATCTGTGCCCATAAGGTGTGCTTTAGAGGGCGGGGCTAGTTTGTTAAAGACATTTATAGCATCAGGCTCATAAGGGGTTAGGTAGGGGGCGAAAACAGCTACTGCGATAATACCCACTATAAGGGTACTGCCAAGAGCGCCTGAGAACTGGCATAGTACCTTGCCAAGGCTTGATCTTCGGAATTTGCTCCATATAGAGCTCTCTCTTTTGATTGCTACCTGCGTTGTGGTCATAGATCTTACTCCAACCTAATTCTCGGGTCTGTAAAGCCATGGGATAGATCGGCAACCAGGTTTGCTAGGCTATACAGTAAAACAGCAATGACCAATCCGCCCTGCAGTACTGGGAAATTCCTTGATTTTATGGCATTATAGATGAGAAAACCAAGGCCTGGACGATGGAATATAATCTCCGTAAGCACTGCTCCGCCCAGCAGATTTCCGAAACCGATGCCCACAACTGTTACTACAGGGATTAAGGCTTCTCTAAGAGCATGCTTGTACAAAACTACACGCTCAGACAGCCCTTTGGCCCTGGCTGTGCGGATGTAGTCAGAGTTCAGTTCTTCAAGTAGCGTGGATCGAGTTAGCCTGGCGATGTAGCCTACCCATCCAAGCGCCAATGAAAACGCTGGCAGAATCAGGTGAGCCACTTGGTCCAGGAAATTACCTGCTTCTCCTCCTCCAATTGTAGGGAACCAATTAAGCTGCACGGCGAATATGAGCAGAGCGAATAGACCTGCCAGAAAAGGAGGCGTTGTTATCATGGAGATTGACACAATGCCCATGATCTTGTCCAGGGGTGAGTTCCGGTGGGAAGCTGCGTAGGTTCCAAGGGGTATGCCAAGCAGACCAGCCAGTAGAATACTTGAAAGGGCTAGCACCACTGTGTATGGAAGCGCGCTGAATACTAACGTACTTACAGGCATGTGGTTGAGCACGTCAACTCCCAGATCGCCGCGCAGGATGTTATAGAAATAGAGCCCCAACTGCACTATCACCGGCTTGTTCAACCCCATGCTCTCATGTATGCGCTCGATCAGCTGTGGGGTAGCTCTTGGTCCCAGTAACGTGGTGGCCATGTCTCCTGGGATAAGTTGTATAAGGGTAAATAGGATTAGCATCGAGCCCACAACCGTGATTAGCGTTACTACAAAGCGCCGGATAAAAAATGTGGCCATGTTATGAGCTCCTCGATGTTAGTTTAATGGAGAGAACCCTCATGTGAGGATTCTCTCCAATTTGTAGGTTAGGAACCTATTCCGCTTTTTCCCAGTATCGATACTGCGGGTACTGCGCTAAGAACACCGGCTTGATACCGTTGCGGTATAAGTGCGGCTCAGCATTGTTCGTTATCCATATGCTGGTTATGTCATCATCGATCAGCTTCTGAAGCTCGATGTAGAGCTGTTCGCGCGTCTCGGTATCCATACTGAGGCCGGCTTCATTCCAAATCCTATCATATTCCTCGTTACACCATTTCCATACGTTCCATTTCCCAACCTGGGAACAGAGGAACCACTCGAACCAATAGCCTGGGTCAAGAATGGCTGTGTATCCATAGTAATGTATTCCTGGATGATTCTCTTTGCCTATGTAGTTGTACAAAGAGCCTTCTACGATCTTAATGGTTGCGTCGATACCGACTTGTGCCAGTTGTTGCTGAACGATCTGGGCAACAACGGGAGCGGTTGGGTCGCTTGAAGCGGAGGCGGAAAGCTCCACCTCAAAGCCATCAGGATATCCGGCCTCAGCAAGCAGAGATCTTGCTTTGTCAAGGTCGGGATGATACTCAGGAGCATCTTCCCAGTATCCGAGGATGCCGGGTGCTAACATGGCGTTGGCACGAGGGGCTACGCCATCGAATGCTCCTTGAAGGATCTCATTTACGTCGACAACGTAACGAACCGCTTCCCGCACCTTGATGTCATCAAAAGGCGGTAACTGGACGTTGAAGCCTACCCAGTGATAGCGCAGCATGTTGACAAGAAGAAGGTTTGCATCGGAATTGTCGCGATATCTGGCTAAGCTTTCCAGTGGTATTGATGTCTCGTCAAGTTCACCGCTTTCAAATGCAAGCTCAGCTGCTTGGTCATCCTGGATGGGCAGGATCTCGATAGTCTTGAAATCAGGCAGTTCTCCGTAGTAGTTGTCGAAGCGCTCCAAGACTACTTTCTGGTTAGGTATCCATTCTGCCCAATAGTAAGGTCCTGCACCAATCGGGTGCGTGGCAAACCTGTCACCGAGATCCTCGTACGCTGCCTTACTTATAATGCTCCCTGAGGTAAAGGGAACTGTGCTTACGAATAACGGTGCGTAAGGTTGGGTCAGGATTATGTCCCCTGTATATTTGCCAGTTACATCTACCCGGCAGAGAGTCTTCCAATCATTTATATACTCAGAGGAAACACGAGGGTCTATGAAACGCTCAAATGAGAACTTGACATCCTCCGCCGTCATCTCTCCGTAGCCTCCGTGGAACTGGATGCCCTCTCTTAGAACGAAGGAAATCTTTGTTCCGTCTTCACTGACCTCTACTGACTTGGCTGCGTCGAGTACCAGATCCTGTGATCCAGGCTTGTATTGGTACAATTTGGCGTGAATAGCCAGATCAATGTTGAATTCGCCTGCGCTAACGTAATGAGCAGGGTCCATATTCTCAATATCTTGACCCCGACGCCGGACTCGGATGATGTCATCACTTGCCCAGGTAGTAATACCCAGGGCAAGAACAATCAGCGCTGCTACAGCGACAACCACAAACCTCCATACTTTAGACTTTCCCATTTTTCCTCCTTGGGTGCTTCTTTGTTTTTGAATCAGAGAACTTCTCTTCTTTGCTTACTGTGTGAGAGACATCACCTCCTTGTTCTTCGTATAGTCATGATACGAGCAACATACCATCAGTATGCCACCAATACACAAGTACTATTCGTTTTCTAGCCAACTTAGCATCCTTATCTCGAAAAGTCAAGTTAGAGCAGCAATGGCACGTAACGAAGAATGACGTATCCATTCATGTGGTGCATTAATGTGATTGATTACCTGATCGACCGAGGCTAGGATGCCCGCCAACAGATCGGTGGGTGTAGTGAGGGCCTTAGCGGTTTGCAATACCCTGCCAGAAGCAAGATCCACC
>CAZKFV010000065.1:0-7026 GCA_964552295.1 uncultured Thermotogae bacterium
GTTAGCTACTATCCCTGGTGAGGGTTTTCTGGCTTCCAAGGTCAGTACCAAGAGCCCCTCTTCGGTGTTGATCTCTTGGCCTATCAGTCGCATATCAGGACCGGGTAGAATTTCTGGGATGATCGACACGGGGTCTGGTCCATAGGCAAGCGACATGACGATGGTCTTTATTGTCTCACCGTCTGTGGTAATAGACACCGAGTCCTGCTCTGCGGATAGGCCAAAGGTAGGACGACCGAAGAATATTGCTTGCCCAGGAACCACCTGTTGGGCGCCGCTGAAATGTGTTTTCTCTCCCATCCTTACTATCTCCTGAACCTCGAAAGAATGGCTTAATAGTAACGAACCTCCAATGGGGACGGGCGCACCTACATCAAGGCTGACCAGAAGCTCGGTCATACCTTCATCAGGGACCTGGATAATCCCTCCGGAGGGACTTGATAAATCTACCTGGCCCAAGCTTTGCGAGTATCCGATAAAGTTCCCCTGGCTATCCTCGATCTCTATGTTGGACAGTTGGTTACATACGGTTCCCAAGCAACGTAACTTGAGGTTGTGAACACGAAGGTACGAGTTGTTCCTGTCTTGATCGCGCAAGGTGATCGCAGAATACGGTAAGTGTTCTTGCGGTGCTTGAAGGATCTTACCGGCTTGACCAACCGAGACGCGCAGTTCCTCAAAACCGCCCTGAACGATTGTATCCTCTGCTGTGTCTGAGAAGCTAAATTCTCTTTGAACCTCTCCTTCTGCCAGCACGATATCTAGTTGTGGATTAACAATAAGTGGAGTAGATATATTTATATCCAGCGGAACCTTGGCCCATAATGTAACAATGCCTTCGCTCTCGTCCAAAGCTGCCAGTACTGGCTCTTCCAACGTCACCCATCTTCCTGACTGGATCGTGTGTTTCTGTGTGTCGCTTCCAAAAACCCATTGCACCTGAGGTGGCCCTGTTACTCGGACTTCGGTCACCTGTAACCCCCAGAAGTTGCTATCGGGAGCATCTCTTAGCCTGAGTTGCATAGCTGGTAATTCGTCTCCGGGGTTTAGTACGCCCCCCTCAACAGGCACGGATTCTGCAAAGAAGCTTTTCGTAATGCTCAGTATTTCAGGTTTGCTGTCCTTAACTGTAAGCTGTCCTCCTTCTTCCCTTTCGGAGAACCGTATTTCTACCTGAGTCTGTATTGTATGTCCGTCGGAGATCTGCTGGCTAACACCAACGTATACGGTAAGAACAGCGCTTGTATCATCGGGTATCGTGCGTTGGTCCAACGGCAGTGACAGCAGAACAACCGAGATTGGGAAGCCACTGCTCTCGGCAAGTGTTACTACCTTGCCTTCTATATCAAGCTCCACCTTGACCCAGGCTATTTCAGTATTTGTTGCTGTTCCTAGGTTTTCAACTGAGAGTTTGGTCAGGATTACGTCATCTCTGTTAACATCTTGGTCTCGGAGAAGAATGCGTTGCACCCTTCCGCTATCTCCAGGGTTAAACGGCTTTCCCGCAAATTCCATGTCGATAGCGCTGAGCTCAGCTTTGGGAAAAGCCGCAAATGATAAAACAAGAATTAACCCTATAGTTAGTGCAAAAATACCAAATCGCTTCATATCGCACCTCCTGGCTTGATACAGTACTAACACGTTTCGCTGCATCCATTATACGCTATTGGACTTGTGGAAATGAAGCTCGAGATCTGGCGGCTGTTAAAGCAAGCCTGTTTACGCTCCTAAATGTTTTCTATTTTTTCTATATTAGTCTTATCAGCTCTTGCCTGCTAAAGCAGATCCACAACAAGGGAGAACAATATATCTGTAGACCATCTGGAAGTATCTGACGCCTTTGTTAGCGCAAGTTGAAGCGACAGATCGCCCATGCTCAGCTGTAAGGCAAGCTCTAGTGACGCTGTATGGCTTATAGCGTTGAGCCCTCCCACGGGGCTTGCTTGCAGGGTGTAGTTAGCTAACAAAGATATGTCGCTCTTGACAAAGAAGTCGTAGGATGTACTGATGTTTAAAACGCTTTCCTGCAACGAGATTAGCGGGCCCGAGAAGCTAGTTCTAAGAAGAATTTGGGTGGAGGGATCAGGTGGGTAGGCGGCGTCCAGAGACAAAGTTAGAAGAGTTTTCTGGCTTACTAGATCGTAACCTACCCCTCCTTGGACAGCAAAACCGCAGCTGCGAGAATCGTTCTCCACAAGTATCTGTTCCTGGATGATCATCAAGGCCTCAGCATCTAGGTCTGCGCCAGATACCTCCCTTACCTGATCGGCGATCTCTGAAATGAGCGTTTGCAGGGTGTTAAATTCCATGCCTACCATGACTATTGCTGGGTCGACAATGGTACCAGAAGCCTGCTCAATGAGGGTCCGGATCGCCGACATTAATTCATCCATTGAAGTTACCTCTTCCCGCTGGCTAATCTGGTCAGCTATGAAAAGAAGCACATCATCTGACAATTCTTCTTTAATTTTCCCTTTCTTTAGGAGTTCGTTTTGGATTGTAAATGCTTTGGCTAAAGGTGTTACATCTGAAAAAGTGCCGTAACCAACTCCGGCGCGAATTTCCAGGTTTGATTTAGTCTGAGCTAACGATCCCTCTGCGCCCCCGAAAATGAATAGCGACGGTGTGTCTTCAAATACGTAAGACCTAAGCGTAAGGGCGCCCTGCCCAAAGCCACTGCTTGGAATGAAGTTCTGCAAACCTATCTCAGTATTACCCGAAAATGTCAACCCCAAGGTATCTGTGTTTAGAAAACGGTCATAACTAAGAGTCAGACGTCCGGAACTAATGACGCCTTCATCGCTCTTAGCATCATCAAAATGCCTGTAATTGAACGAAAAACGCATATTGTGCAAGTCCATTTGAGGAACGCGGTAGTCGCATAGGTTAATCGTTGCATTGGCAGCCAAGCCGTAAACGACGATCAATATAAGGCATACTATGATACGAATTCCCTTCTGCATCCTTTCCACCTCCATTGCAGACCTAGTATGCCATACCATAGGATCTTGGTCAACTTAACATAAGCGCGCTGTGGTGGGCGTTGTGTTTAGCGGCCTTCCTTTTAGCTTCAGCTGTCTTACTATCCAGTGCAGTTACAGACAGTGTATAGGACATCGCACCATGGTCTTCTCACATCAAGGGGTTCTAAAAATCGCATTAAATCGGGGGACACATACCTCATTCCCAAGCACAACAGCGCGATAGCGCGGGGAAATGAGGTATGTGTCCCCGGAATTCTCCAAGCCAATACTACCTCCTCTGTCTGGTAATCATTTCCTGGCGCAGTAATAAGATAGTTTTGCAGCAATTGGTTGCGTTGTGTAGACTAGCAGTGCTTGTCTTGGTTCCTAGTTGGGATTTGTGTGATTAGGATGTGAACGGTGATGGGAGGTAATTAAGTGGGCTTTTTTGAACTTGAATTCTATGGAAATACTACGTGGATATGGTTTCTTGCCCTTGGGATCGGGGTTGCTATTTTCTTATGCCTTTACCTGCTGAAGCGGATAGGTTTTAGCAGGTTTGCTGTATTGGCTGAACGTACGAAGAATGATCTAGATAATTTTATATCAGAAGGGCTGCTGAACACCAAAGCCCTGTTTCTAATAGTCTTTTCTCTTTATGGCGCATCCTTGGTGCTTAGCTTGCCTCCGGTTGTCCGCAAAGTGGTTAACACGGTTGCTTTGCTATCGCTTCTTTTCCAAGTGGCTTTTTGGGGCCATGCTATCATTACTTTCTGGCTAAAGAGATACCTTAAACGAAAGCTGCAAGAAGACGCTGAGACTGCTACCACGGTGGGGGCTCTTGGGTTCTTGATCAAGCTAGTGTTATGGGTGGTAGTGATTCTTCTTGCCTTGCAGAACCTGGGTGTGGATATTACCGCTCTTATAACTGGACTAGGAATTGGAGGAGTGGCTATCGCTTTGGCTGTACAGAGCGTTCTAGGCGACCTCTTTGCTTCTTTATCCATCGTACTGGATAAGCCTTTTGTTGTCGGGGATTTCATCATAGTGGGAGACCTCTTAGGCACCGTGGAAAAGGTTGGGTTAAAGACTACCCGCTTGCGCAGCCTAGCAGGGGAACAACTGGTTTTCTCCAACAGCGATCTTCTAAGTAGTAGGATCCGGAATTACAAGAGAATGTATGAACGTCGGATAGCTTTCGGCTTTGGAGTGATCTACCAGACGCCTTATGAGAAACTTGCTAGTATCCCTGGAATGGTAAAGGAGATTGTTACTTCGCATGATCTGGTGCGTTTTGACAGGGCTCACTTTAAATCCTACGGGAATTTCTCTCTGGATTTCGAGGTCGTGTATTACGTCTTGGTACCGGAGTACAACACTTACATGGATGTACAGCAATCAATAAACCTTGCCTTGTATAAGCGGTTTGCGCAGGAAGGTATAGAATTTGCGTATCCAACTCAAACTGTCTATCTAGAAAGAGCGGAGGAGAACACACCAGATGGACAAGCAGGCGAAGGATAAATTGTGGGCTTAGCCCGGTTGTTTAAGTCTTTTAAGCTATTGATTTAAGTATATGCTTGCTTCTTATTAGCTAATTGGTTGCCAGGTGAAGTCTTCCTTTCTGGCCGGTTGATGACGAAGCGATTCTTGTGGCGAATCCATTGCCTAAGCGACAATTATTTTTGTGCCTCTGATGTCTATCCATTTCTTCTTGCTTATTGTTGATTTCCTAATGTAGAGTTGCCTCATCTAGAAGGTGCAAGGAGGTTGCAGATGCGGATGCGCATGGTCTTACTAGTTGTGATTGTTGTCTTTGGTAGTGTCTTCTGTGCCTTGGGGGCTGAGCTTACAATGGAATTCCGGGATGAGGCGCTAGGTTACTTTCTTTACTATCCTTCGCAGTGGATCTACGAGAAACCATCTCAATATACTGTTGTATTTAGCGGACAGGTGGGTACTCCAGAGTATCATACTACAATTACTATACAGAATATTGCTTCCAAGAAAATTGGGGGCGTTTTTGATGACGTCTTGTCGGTTGTGAATGACTACAAATGCCAGCTTGTGGCTGGGGTAGAGGAAATCTGCTTCTACAATCAGAAGACTTGGGTATGGCGGCTTAGTGACGGAAGAGCGTTAGAAGGAATTGGGTTTACCGCTGAGTATCCATACGAAGGAACCGCTTTCAAGACCACTCAGGTGATATTCCCGCATGCTAATGGCGATGTCTTTTGCTCCTGGGCATACAGCGCTGCTTTGGAGGATTATGATACTTATAGAGACATAGTGGATGCCATGTTTGATTCATGGACTTTTATCACCGGTCCCGCGGGTTCTTCCTCGAAACCAGGCAGCAGTGTCCAATCCTCAGACATAGCAATCTTGTTTGAAGCAGAAAATCATATCCATAGGCTTGCCAATTCAGACTCGGAGTTCAATCTCGGTAAACGAGACAAGAAGCAGTATACCGTAAGTGTTCCCGCCCCTGGATACCTTGCCTGCATCTTGATAGATGAACCCGAGCAGTGGATAGGGGTTACGGTGTATAACTCAGCGGGACAGGAAGTAGGAGGAAAAGCTACTACTGCAGCCAGCATCTATGGTGGCACGCATGAAGTTCTGTCAGGCTCATATCTTGTGGAAGTGATGCCGGGAAAGTTTCTCGATGAATCGGATTTCAAACTATACATCGTGTTTAGTCGAAGTGAGTTCACTGAAGATGATCTAATCAGTCGATTTGGAAGTCCAAACCAGGTGCTTTCAAGATAGAAAAGGGCGAAAACCGCGGTGATAGGTTTTAAGGCGATGCTATGTGCACCGAATAGGGGCATCTGTGTTTATAAAGCTTATCTAGCGTGGGGTATGAGCTCAGATCACGGGTTCCTGCTGTCTGCCAAGTGCCCTAGTGGTTCTTGATCGCGCAATTATGACGGTGAGACTACTATTCCATCTCCTTCTAATGTGCGTAAGAGCCAGCAGGATTTTGCCTGCTAGCTTCAGTGTTTACTCACTTTGCACATATCGACGAAGATCGAGGGCATTTTGCACTGCGTAACCGCGTGCATCGTTGTTGAAGTAAGCGTATACAGCTACTCCGTCCTTGAGATACTCCCGGATTCTGGATGCTGCACTGCTTAGGGCCTGCGGTGAATAGTTGTGCGAGTAATCAACACCGTGAAACCTCAAATAAACCCAGTCAGCGGTGATCTTATAAGGGTGGTTTTCTATAAGGTCGTGAATGACGAGAGCTGCGTTATGATCCTGCAGTACCCGGTAAACCTCCTGGTTGAGCCAGCTAGAATTGCGAAACTCCAGTGCCCACCTTGTGTCTGAAGGAGCGGCGTTTAGGAATGATTTGAGACGCGACAGGTTGCACTTCCACCTAGGAGGTAACTGGACAAGTATCGGTCCTAAATAGGTTTTCAAACGTTTAGCACGCTCCAGGAAATTGCCGATGGTTGCGTCTGGGTCTTTCAATTTTTTCATTTGCGTGCCGTACCGACTGAACTTTAAGGTGTAAAGAAATCCTGGTGGTGCTTGATCATGCCACGAGTCAAACGTGTTTTCGGAAGGAAGGTGATAAAAGGTATTGTTTACCTCAACGGTGTCGAAGTGATTGGCGTAGTGACCAAACCACTCACTTTTCGGTAAGCCTTGCGGGTAGAATATTCCTTTCCAGTGATCGTATTGCCATCCAGAGGTGCCTATTCGAAACGTGCCTCTATCTTTCATGGAATCAGTTCACCTTCTTCTGACAAGAGCGACAAAAATTGGCTGTTCTCCCAGATACGGTTGCTTTCTCTATTTTGGTGTGGCGTTTGGGGCAAGTATCATCGCCTCTTTGAAAGCTCTTGATCAGCCAGCCATCGGGTAACTCCTTTGGCGCTCCGCCGTGTCTGGCTGCTGTTGTCAAGATCCTTCGCAAGGCTCTGTATGTTGTTCCACGGGTTTGCTCTGACAAAGCAGCTGCATTGCTCCTGGGATAAATTTCCGACTGGAAGAGTATCTCACCTGAGTACAGGTTGCCGATGCCGGCAATGATCGATTGATTCATTAGCGC
>CAZKFV010000066.1:0-34387 GCA_964552295.1 uncultured Thermotogae bacterium
AGGCGCTGCGCGAGTATGCTTTTGGTCTTTCTTACTGATCAAGCATCACTGTATTACGTCTCTTTTGAACGCCACCCCTTTTAGCACAACTACCTTCAACTACCCACTCGAAACAGCGGAGAACCACAAATAGCAATTCTCATCAGCACTACAACCATTTTGCTAAGCAAACAAGCCGACCCTAATGCTGCGTTACAGGTCCAAGGTGAAGCAGTACAAATGAGGAGAACATCGCTGTGGCCACAACTGCAAACACTGCAAGGTATCCAGCAAAATTGATGATGATACCACCAAGAAGTGGTAGCACTACAACAAGCACGTTAAGGGTTCCGCGAATGCCTAGGTACACAGGTCGGTCGTCTGAAGGGATGATGTCCAAGAGATAAGGCATGAACCCGACACGCCTTCCGCTATATACAAAACCTACCAATAGAAAGACCAGGGAGAAGAAGCCAGGGCCTAAGTGTATTAGGCTCAGTGCAACTATGGGAATCACGCCCCCCAACAAGAGACAAAGCCCAACCGCTTTCTTGCTTCCAAAGCGCCCGGCAACCCATCCCCATAGAAGATTAGAGCTTATAGTTCCCCCTATTTGATACAACAGGTAACGACCTATGTAAACATCATTTACGTCAAGCATATCTTTAGCGTAAATCATGTAGAACGGCATTATCATCAGCCCGAAGCTGGAGAGATTCTCAACCACGATGAACTTCCTGAACTCTGGATTATCCCTTAGGATAATGGGAATTCTGGCAAGCAGGGTTCGGAGCCTCGGGCGTACGTTCTTGTTTACTGGTGATGCTGGCTCCTCAATGAACCAGAAGGCAATCGAGGCAACAACAAGACCAACAAATCCGATGAGTAGTACGGACGCATAGTTTCTGGGAAATGATAGAGTGCTCAGGCTAAACACGTGAGCAATAATCCATCCGCCTCCCAAGGAAGCCAAGCTACTAGCAAATTGCTTCAGCGCATATAACTTCCCTCTCTGTCCCACGGGAACAAGCTTACCAAATATGTCATCGTAAGAGATGCCAGCAAGCCCTCCGCTCAAAGAAAACAGCAGGATCCATAGGAAGAAACTCCCCACTACCAGCCAAGGATAGCTTGTCCCGAAGAAGAACATAAAGGCAGCCATTCCTAGAAATGCAAGACCACGCAGGTAGATCCCCGTTATTAGAAACTTCCTATGATACCGATAAGTCGAGAGAAAGTGAGCGAACAATAAACTGGACAAGTACGGTATCCCGAGCATAAGGGAATAGATGACACCGAAGATAATCTTAGAATTGACAAGTTCGGTGATCATCGCTGGAAAGACTGTGTTGAAGTCGATCATTGACATCGTAAGAGCCAGGAAGCTCCCATGCCAGATGAATATAATGTAGATCATTATCCACCTTGTAAGTAAACCACGCATCAAAGATGTTGCATTCTACACCACGCGTAACTGATTATCCCATATAGTAATTGTCCTTTGCTTAAACATACTAGAAGTACATTAAGGCCGCGAATAATCGATCCTGTCAATGCGGTAAGCTGTGACATGAAAATAATACAAGGCTCTATTCTAGAACGAAACTCCTGACATATAAGCTGGATATCTACGCATAATACAGTTAAATGCTGGTTGTCAGTTGTTGCTTACCAGCTACAATACAAATGCGGCCAACAAGATAAGGGGGCAATAGTGTACGGAATATTCGCAAGATACCTGGACGTAAACTTAACAACAGGATCACTCACCGATTACGAGATCCCGGAAAAGTGGACTGAGCTTTACATCGGCGGAAGAGGGATTGCAGCGCGGATACTCCTAGAAGAGCTTTCTGGCAGGGAGGACCCGCTATCAGAGGCAAGTATTTTGGTATTTGGAACTGGTCCCTTTCAGGGAACAGGAATCCTCGGCGCAGGGAGACACGTTGTAATGGGCATTTCTCCTAAAACCAGAAGCGTTGCTGGATCGTACGCGGGCGGATATCTAGGCCACGAATTGGGGAGAAGCGGCTACGATGGTATTATCCTGCGCGGAGTAGCCACACAGCCGTCGTATCTGAGCTTGATCGATGGCAGGGCTCAGCTTCATCCCTGTGCCAACCTGTGGGGCCAAGGCGTTCTCGATACAACAAGAATACTGACAGATAGGCATCCTCGCTCGCGTGTTGCGGCCATAGGTATTGCCGGTGAGAACTTGGTTCAAATGGCTTGCATCATGCATGACGTTTCACGCTCCGCTGGAAGGCCTGGACTTGGCGCAGTAATGGGCAGCAAGAGGCTAAAAGCAATCGTGATCCGAGGCAATCAGGAGAAGCCGATTTCCGACAAGAACGGCTTCCTACAGAATCGTTCTGATCATACTAGATACACATACGATGACGATATGCGCCTGTTAGGAAAGTACGGCACTGCTGGGGGAGTGACACGATTATCCCAGCAGGGGATCCTTCCCACCAAGAACTTCCTGGAGGGTGTATTTGATGCAGCGGAATCAATAAGCGGACAGAGACTGCATGATACGATACTAGCTGATAGGGAAGGCTGCTCTGGCTGCCCCATTCGCTGCAAGCGGGTGGTAAAAACATATTTCAATCAGCAAGAAGTCGATCCTCGCTTTGGCGGTCCCGAATATGAAACCACCGCAGCCTTTGGCTCACTTTGCTTGAACGATGACCTAAACGCGATCGCACTGGCCAACCAGTTATGCAACGATTACGGATTAGACACTATTTCAACCGGAGTAGCATCAGCCTTCATGATGGAGGCATCGGAAAAGGGACTAGTAAGCGAAGAGATTCGCTGGGGCGATGGAAAGGCCATAATTAGGTTGGTCAATCAGATAGCGCACAGGGATGGTGTGGGAAATGATATCGCAGACGGTCTAGAGAACTACGCTGCACGACTAGGCGCAAATTTTGCTATGACAATCAAAGGGGTAGAAGTCCCAATGCATGAACCGCGGGGAAAGCAAGGGGTAAGCATTTCGTATTCCACCAGCCCTCGTGGCGCAACCCACATGGAAGGAACGCACGATACCATGTTCACGAATGAGCTCATAACCCCGGAATTGGGCATAACTGGCCCATACGATCGTTTTACACTAGCTGATAAAGCCTTGATGGTAAAGACGTACGAGGACATAAGGTCCTTCGTCAACTCGCTTATTCTGTGCGCGTTTACCGTCCGAGAAACGGGCGACAAGTACAACTTGCCTCACATAAGAGCACTTTTAGAAGCAGAGACTGGCCTGTACGTAAACAGAAAGGATATGCTGCTCATAGGCGAGCGGAACTACTCGCTTCTCCGCATTCATGCCACTCGAGCTGGATACAGGGTGCATGATGACCATCTACCGGGGCGATTTCACGAGCCCCTGCCCCGAGGGGCAAGCGCCCATCATCCGATCGACGCCAAAGTCCTAAAGGATACAATAAAGGCATATTACGACGACCGTGGATACGATAGCTACGGCCCAACCGATGATACCTTGCATCGATTGCATATGGATGATCTTGTAGGCAGGATCGACCGAGGTTCTTCATGACCCTATGCGTTTCCTTTATTGGACATCACAACGCTGGAAAGACTACCCTGATTGCTCAAGTTGTCACTATCCTACTTGAACGGGGTTACCGCATAGGAGCGGTGAAACACTCTCCCCGGTTGACTATGATAGATTCTCCCAATTCCGATAGTCAGCGTTTGCGTGAAGCTGGTGCAGAGCAGACGCTCTTGATCTCAGAAGACAGCTGCGCCCTGTTCTGGGACACCAATCCTGAAGAGCCTGTGGATCTGTTAGTCAGGCGGCTTTTTGCTGATTATGACATCGTACTTCTGGAAGGCTATAAGTACGGCCCATTTCCAAGAATCGAGGTCTACCGTCGCTTAGAGGCGCAAGACGAACCCCTCGCGGGTAAGGTTGAAGTCATCGCTGTCATCACCAAAGACAGAGTAGCGCTTCCTGATACGGTGGAAACCCTTTCACCACAAGATCCGGATAGGGTAGCTACCTTCATAGAAGATATGATAAAGAAGGAATCTGCAAAATGAGGAGTGTTGCGTCTTACATCAGGCTATGATACCCTGTTAAACACCATGGGAGACTCAGCATTTGAAGATCCAAGTTCGGTTTACCCCGCTTCCACGATTTTTATAGTGCCGCGCGGAACAGACAGATTAGCTGAGGGAAGAAGGAAGGCCTCTGCCTTGCTTGCCCGTTCCCCCAAAGAGAAAGAACTGGTTCTTCGTGGGGTACATCCTGATCTTATCGAGCTGACTAAATTATCAGGAAAGGATACAATCGGCATTGCGCAAGTGCGCGAGGTAATCCATCAAGCGCAGTTTGCCCCCACACAAGCATATTGCAAGGTTTGTCTATTGCCTGAGGCAGAGGAACTTACAGTTGAGGCAGCAAATGCTCTTCTGAAGATTCTAGAAGATCCTCCACGAGGTTTCGTTTTCCTATTCTTAACCGAGAATCGAAGAAATCTTCTAACAACAATCGTTTCGCGCAGCCAGGTGGTACACGTTGCGCCATCGTACGACGAGAAAATGCTTACCAGTTTAATCTCTGCTGGATATTCAAAGTCGGAAGCAGGCTACTTGGCCAGCAAAGCTCAGAAAGATGATGTGCTCGCCCAGATTATCTCTCAGCCAAGCGATGTGGCAGAAGCTAGAAAACGGGCATTTCAACTTGCCATGAAGGCAGAAGATACCGAACTTGCCGCACTGGCAATAGGAGAAGATCCTATTTTACAGCATGCCGCTACATGCCAGCTATTCCATCAGCTCAGTTTGGGTAACCGTAGCCTTGCCGTTAATAGTTCGGTAACAATTGGCAAAGCGGGACGCGAGAAAGCAAGTCAACTGCTCGATCTGATGCTAGTGGTCTGCTTTTCTAAACTCCGGAGAACAGTGACTCACCAAGATCGTCAAAACTCCGATGAACCAGGACTATCGAAGCTCGATTTGGCGTCGTGGAGCTTGACATGCAAGCACATCCAACGAGCACAGAGGGCTTTGGAACGCTATACTTGCATAGAAGCAGTACTCATGTGGCTGTTGTTAAAGAGCATTGAGGTGAATGATGGCGGAAGAAAACATCTTTCTAGTGCGCGTGTTTGATCTTGAAAGAGACAGCGGCTACTTCCACGCTCAGTCGGGAACCTTCGCCCCTGGCGACCGTTGTATTGTTGAACACAACGGCAAACGAATGGGCATGGTGATGAGCGTTTTGGCTGCCGGAGAAGGAATCGGAAAACAGCTAGAACAGATGGTGCGTAAGGCAACCTCTAGCGATTTAGACGCATATACCCACAACCAAGCTGAGGCGGAACGAGTGCTCGCTTCAACCAGAGAGGTGGTCACAAAGCACGATTTACCGATGCATTTAGTTGCTGCTGAATATACGATAGATCGTTCCCACCTGCGGATATATTTTACGGCGCCACATCGAGTCGATTTTCGAACCCTTCTCCGCGATTTAGCTGCACGTTTCGGTGTGCGAATCGAATTACGCCAGATGGGTGCGCGGGATGAGGCTGGATTGAAAGGCGGGATAGGACGTTGTGGCCGCGTGCTGTGCTGTCATCAGTTCTTGCGCAATCCCAAGCCCATTCCAATGGAGTTCGCTTACGATCAGGAATTATTTGTCCCCCCAGAACGTATAACCGGTATCTGCGGAAGACTCATGTGCTGCCTAGCCTACGAACACAATGCCTACAAAGCAGAACTTGGGAAGATGCCTAAGCTAGGAACATGGGTGCGCTACAAGGACAGAAAGGCCAAGGTGATAGCTCACAACATTTTCCGAGATACTGTTACCCTCCTCATAGGTGAGCATGATAGGGTGGAGGCTAAGGTTACAGAGGTAAATACCATTTCTACATCGCAGCGACCGAAGAACTGATCCTGGCCCCTCTATCAAGTAGCCTTCTTACATCCTGTTTGGATAGCATGGCATCAATCTCAATACCCTCTTTTGTGTAGCTGCGAATCTCTACCCGCTCCTGTCTTGAAAGGATGTATAATTCACGCATCATACCGTAAGGCAGTATCAAGGATACATCCTGTTTACCCTGGCAAAGTGTATTTTGAATCTCAGACCGCAGTAGGTGGATATTGGTTCGCTCCCGCGCAGAGATAAATAACGGCTTATGAAAGGCTTCCACTTCCAATTCTTCTTGATCCACTAAGTCTATCTTATTTAGTACATCTATAACTAATGGTCTCGGTTCGTCGTCTACGAATACCTCCTGTTCCAGGGTGGAAATTACAGTTTGGTAATCGTCATACCTGGTGACGCGAGACGAATCAATCACATGCACGATAAGATCAGCATCGCGTACAGCCTCTAACGTAGCAGCAAAAGCAGGGATCAATTGGTGAGGAAGATTGCGAATGAACCCAACCGTATCAACAAACAATGCCCTTTGAGAAGCACTGATCTCCCCACGCCTGACAGTGGTTGTCAATGTAGCGAATAGCTTGTCCTCAACGTGCACATCGGCATTGGAAAGTAAGTTGAGAAGGGTTGATTTTCCGCTGTTTGTATAGCCAACAAGGACAATCACCGGAAGTGGACTATCCTTGCGGCGCTTACCTCGCAGCTTACGTTCAGAGCGGCTCTTGCTTAATCTCTTTTCAAGCTTGTGTATTCGGGTATTGATCTTCTTGCGGTCCAGTTCTAATCTAGTCTCACCTGGTCCTCTCGTTCCAATACCCCCTCCAAGTCGGGAGAGAGCGCTTCCCCAACCACGCAGACGAGGAAGAAGATATCTCAGTTGTGCCAACTCAACCTGCAGCCTTGCTTCCTTAGTTGCAGCACGTTGGGCGAAGATGTCCATTATCAGCTGTGATCGGTCAATAACCTTTGTCTTCAGTTTCTCCTCAAGGTTTCTGGCTTGAGCAGGTGAGAGCTCATCATCGAAGATGACAACGTCTGCTCCTAGTTCATGCGAGGCTGCCTTCACTTCGGAAGCTTTTCCCTTACCGATAAAGTAGCGTGGGTCTGGGGTTGTTCTTCCTTGAACCACCTCAAGAAGTGTGGGTATGCCGGCAGTGGAGGCAAGCTGTCTGAGTTCGGCAAGTGATTCCTGAACCGAACCGCTAGGTTTTTGCAGAGCTACAAGGATCGCTTTCTCCTTGCCGTAAACACGCGCTCGTTCACCTATGTAGTCCTCTCGCATATCCTGATTATTAGTTGACTCGTTCAATCTGCACCTCAGCCCTTGATAGCTTTTCAGCCATCTGCTCATACCCGCGATCGATCTGTGCCAAATTATATATTTGGCTGCTTCCTTCAGCAGCCAAAGCAGCCAAGACCAAAGCCGCTCCCGCACGTATATCGCACGCCGGGGCGTTCATGGCTTTCAACATGCTTACACCCTGAATTATTGCGCTATTCTTCTTTACCTGAATTCTTGCTCCCATCTCCCGCAGTGCGGGCACGTATCCAAATCTGTTTTCAAAAACACCTTCCCGAACCACGCTTTTACCATCTGCTAGGCTAAGGAGTACGACAATTGGAGGCTGCAAGTCTGTCGGAAACCCCGGATATGGAGCAGTAACCAAGTTAATCGGGGATGGTCTTTCTCTCATGGTCAGTCTAAGCGAATCTGATGTCTCTTCGATAAGACAACCTATCTGAGACAATATAGATAATAGCAGGCGGAGATTGTCAGGTATAACAGGTTCTATCTCAACCGTGCCGCGCGTGATGGCTGCCGCAAGCAAGTAGGTGCCCGCTTCCATCCGATCTGGAATAATCATGTGACTTGCTCCATGCAAGTCGTCTCTTCCCTGAATATAAAGGGCCCCCTCTTTGTATTCAATTTCCGAGCCCATCTTCCTCAACAAAGAGACTAGATCTATCACCTCCGGCTCCCAAGCGGGGTTTCCAATCACTGTTTCACCATCAGCAAGTGCAGCGCTCATCAAAATCTGCTCCGTGGCTCCCACAGATGGAAAGGGCAAGTGTATACTCGTTCCTCGCAGCCGCTTGGCAACAACAGTAACTGCCTGTTTGTCCTGCTTAACCTGCGCCCCCAGTTTCTTAAGGCCTAGAAGATGAAGGTCAACCGGACGCGCGCCAATTCTGCATCCTCCAGGAAGAGGGATAACAGCACGGCCAAGGCGAGCGACAAGTGGGCCTAGAACTAGGAATGAAGCTCGCATTTGCTCAACGTACTTGGCCCGCGCCTCGTAACTCAGCTTACCTTTGCCGACTATCCTAACCCTCTGTTCATTCTGCTCTATCACCTTGCCCAGCGAGCTGATCATCGACAAGATTGTAGTCACGTCGCGAAGTCGCGGTACATGCTCAATTACCACCTCTTCGTCCGTCAATAGGGATGCAACACACGTTGGTAGGGCAGAATTCTTAGCCCCGGATATAGGGATTTTCCCCGAGAGAGGGTTTCCACCCGTGATTACAAAGCGCTCCATCTAGCCAGGTAGATAACGCTGCGGATCAACGGGAAACTCTCCATTTCTTATCTCGAAATGGAGATGCGGACCTGTTGAAAGGCCTGTGTTGCCTGATTCAGCGATCGGCTGGCCTACTTCAACGTACTGACCTTTCGACACCATAACGCTGGATAGATGACCGTAGATCGTCAGGTAATTATCGGCGTGTTGGAGGACCACCATAGTTCCATAAGCTTCCTCCTCCTCAATTACCGAGTACACGTTGCCTGAAGCTGCTGCATTTACTATTGTTCCACTAGGAACATCAATATCAATACCGTTATGATGGTGGCGAGTTCCCAGCACTGGATGCGTGCGCCAGCCGAAAGTAGATACAACCTCACCCTCCAAAGGCCAGATGAACCTTGACTGCTCCCCGCGTGAAAGGTGGACCACTTTTTGCCATAAGTTAATCGTTGCTTCAGGAATTACGATACGTTGCCCAGCAAAGATTCGCCCAGGGTCCGATATCCCGTTTGCTTCGGCTATCTTTCTAACAGAAATTCCATAGGTAATGGAGATATCAGTTAAGGTCTGGCCCCTCTTAATGACATGTACAAGCCCACCACGATATGCATACAGAGTCTGTCCTTGTACAACTTGGCTTGCGGAAACAAGTTCATTGTCGGCCATCAGTTCTTCGACGGTAACACCCATCTCCGAGGCTATCTCTGCCGTCGTTTCTCCAGCCTCTACCAAGTGTTTCAGAATTCCAGAATTAGTTAAAGCATCACTATCACTTGATGGTCCTGTTGTTGTATCTATGCCAGGCTCTTCCTCAGAAGAAGGCGTCTCGTCACTTTCCGATGGCCCGGTAAGGCTAACTAATGGAAGATCATCAGAAGTCTCTGCATCTCCATAGGTTGTCGGGGTAGAGTCCTGGTCAGGCTTTTTGTTTGAGTCACCGGATTGAATCAGGATGGGAAGCAAGATAATTACAACAAGAACAAGGAGGGCCATCAATACTCGATCTTTACGAATCGGTTTTTGGTTAGTCACTGCTCATCAACTCGAGGAACTGTTCGTTATCCTTTGTCGCCTCCATCTTGCTCTTTACAAATTCCAACGCCTTCTGAGGATCATTTAGATCACTCATCATCTTACGCAGAATCCATACACGATTCAATACCTTTGAGGAAATGAGCAGCTCTTCCTTGCGAGTCCCGCTCTGCTCGACATCTATTGCCGGATAGATCCTTTTGTTTGACATGTTCCGATCTAGAATCAGTTCCATATTTCCTGTACCTTTGAACTCCTCGAACACAACCTGGTCCAACTTGCTTCCTGTATCAACTAGCGCGGTTGCGATTATAGTGAGGCTCCCTCCTTCCTCTATGTTTCGAGCGGCTCCGAAGAATTCCTTCGGCTTGTACAGAGCTGTGGGATCCATTCCTCCAGAGAGCAGTTTACCAGACGACGGGACAGAGAGGTTGTAGGCACGGCCCAGACGGGTAACTGAATCCATAAGGATCACCACATCTCTGCCTAACTCCACAAGCCTCTTAGCACGATTGGTGACAAGTTCGGCAATTCGCGTGTGATGACGTGGCTCCTGGTCAAACGTGGCAGCAACCACTTCTCCCCCATCTATAGACCGACTGAAATCCGTCACTTCCTCGGGCCTCTCATCCACCAGCAACACAAATAGCTTTACATCAGGATGATTGGCGTTGATCCCACGCGCAATTTGCTTAAGCAATGTTGTCTTTCCCGCCTTTGGCGGAGACACGATAAGCCCGCGCTGTCCCTTCCCGATAGGGCAAAACAAGTCGATAATTCGGGTAGAGATATCAGTTGGTTCATGCTCCAAACTCAGTAGTTCAGAGGGATGAAGAGGGGTTAAGTCGCGGAAGTTGGCTCGACGACGCGATTCATCAGGTGAGATAGCATTGACCGCTTTCACTTTGACTAAAGCGAAATACCGCTCATCGTTTTTCGGCGCTCGTATCACTCCCGAAATTGTGTCTCCATCACGCAACCCGAAACGCTTAATCTGCGATGGAGAAACATAAGTATCGTTTCTCTCAGGCAGGCAATTGCTGCTGCGCAAGAAACCATAACCATCCGGAAGTATCTCGAGCACTCCATCATCGAGAGTAAGATTCCCAGACTTAGCTAGATGGATCATTACCGCCCTTTGGAGATCCTCCTTGTTGAGCTGCGTACCGCTTCTCAGCTTAAGTGTAGAGGCCAGTTCCTGCAGTTGATCTATCTTTTGCGCACGTAACTCGCCCAATTCCATTCTTACCACCACCTCAGAAATCTATGCCATAGAAGGCTATAAAGAACACACTCACCATATACGCCACCAATAGAAAGAAAGCATCTATGCCCATGCCCAGAAGCTTCCTGTTAGTTCGATAGGCTATACCAATCATTGCGATTACAGCCATTACTACTCCAAACAGACCAATCACCAGCTGATTGGACGCCTCTCCTGCCAGACCTGCAAAGATAGAACCACGATGAAATGCTAAATCGGCAAAGAATATAGTAAGGATATTGAACATGTTCGACCCAAATAAGTTACCCATTATCATGTCGTAGCCTCTAATGCGCAATGCACCAATGGAAGTTGCAAGTTCTGGTAAAGAAGTCACAATAGCAACAAAAAAAGCTCCAATAAGAGAACCAGACAGAGCCGAACTGCTAGCAATACTCTTGCTGGCATAGGTGAGAAAGATACCAGCAACAACAATCACTACAGACGAAGCGACAAAGCCAATCAATGCCTGCTTAAGCGCAAGCGTCTCTCCATCCTGCTCTTCGCTAGGCCCTTGTTTCCGTTCAACCCGAAACAAGACAAAGGCAAAAAACAAATAGAGCATCAATATCGCCAGGCTAACTGGGCTAATCCCAAAGATCAATGCTTCAGGAAAGACAGCTATACCAAATATCGCAAGCACCGTCAACAAAACAACCGATCCGCCGCTTATTATATGGTACGATTTGACCTTGCGAAGAAAAGGCCCACGCCCCAAAAGCACAATATCAATCACCGCAATTATGGCCAAGTTGAACAAGTTACTTCCAAGTGCGTTGCCAACTGATATATCTGGCACATCGATTGCCGCTCCAGTGATCGTTACCGTTAACTCAGGAATTGAAGTAACTGTCGCCAGAAAGAGCAAGCCGATCCACCCTTGACCAATACCGCTTCTCTTGCCAATTGCATCACCGTATCTTGCCAGTTTCATTCCGGCAAGAATCACAGCAAGCGAACAGAGAATAAATATGGTCCATTGAACTAGCATTAAGTGATTAAGCTCCTTTTGTCAAACCACACGTTTGTAGCCACAAAGTCCAGGAAGCCACTCAGTGTTGAGATACCTCGCGTTACAAAGCCTTTTTGTCGCTGCACCCTATTGATCGCGACTATTCTATCTTGGCAATTCGTCGCTCATGCCGGCCCCCATCAAAGGCCGTATTCAGCCATCTTTCGACTATCTGCTGGGCTATACCGACCCCAATTACTCGAGCGCCTAAGCACAGAACATTAGCGTCGTTATGCCTTCGGCTCATCTCAGCCGAGTAAGGCTCGCTGCATCCCGCCGCACGGATACCATCCACCTTTCCTGCGGCCATCGCCATACCGATGCCGGTACCGCATATCAGGATTCCTCTGTCAACCTCATCTCGGGCCACTGCCTGAGCAACCTTCTTGGCAATATCTGGATAGTCCACCGACTGGGTCGAATTCGCCCCCATATCAATGACTTCGTACTTTTCAAGAATTGAACTGAGCAAGTGCTGCTTTAGACTTACTCCGGTATGGTCACAACCAATTGCTATCTTCATCTTCTCATATCTTCTTAAATAACCACTTAATCATATCCCCATACATCTTGAGTCTCTCTCGCACTCCGTCAGAGAACCCTCTCTTCTCCTCTTTCAGAACGTGTGTAACCCCCTCCAGTTTAACTTTCTCTGTAGTCCAGCCTTCCTTTACAGCAAGCTTGGAGAGAGCGAACTCTATGCCGTAGTTCATCTCATGTACATTGGCTTTTGCTCTTTGCCACAGCTTCTTTGTCAGCATGCGCTGTCCAGATGCATAGGGATTGAATTTTTGAGCAAAGTCAGTATTCCTTCGACCGTTAGCGAAGACCCCCACCACCATGTCAATTCCGCTTTGTTCGTATATGTGTACAAACTTGTCTACATGGGTCTCTGTAAGCCCAACTAGATCCGCATCAAGGAAGAGAAGCACATCGTTCCTGGCCCGCATCACTCCTTCGTCGAGCGCTTTCGCCTTTCCACAATTCTTTCCCAGCCTGACAACCTGCACCGGGTATTTCTGCGCGGCTTCTGCTGTTCCGTCATCCGACCCATCATCAACAACAATTACCTCATCGACAGAAGAGGAGTCAATTAGGGGCTTTAGCACGGCTCCGATTCTGGAGGATTCATTATATGCAGGCACAACCGCCGAAACTTTCATAGGTTCAGAGCTCGCGTGAACGGGCCATTGTCGAAGCTTATTCTCAATTAATATTTTAACCTCTCCTGAGAAGAAAGTCAATTTGCCGTGCTGTATGTAGTTTCTCACACGCTTATGGCAAGTTCAGCGCACGATTGTCTCCTCAGGCGATGGCCCTACAGAAACGATTTCAATCGGCACACCTAGGCTGTTTGAAATAATACCCAGATATGAAAGTGCTGATTCCGGCAGATCATCGTAATGCCGCACATCCCTAATATCATCCTCCCAACCTTCAAGCGTTTCGTAGACTGGTTCGCACATAGAAAGCTCTTCAACTGACGCTGGAAACGTTGTTATCTCACGCTTGTGCAGCTTGTAGGTACGACAAATCCTGATCTGGTTGAGGCCAGTAAGAACATCTAACTTGGTAATGGCAAGTCCGGTTGGCGCATTGAGCCTAACGGCGTGCCGCAGGGCCACTAAATCAAGCCAACCACAACGACGAGGGCGCCCGGTGGTAACGCCGAACTCAGAACCAGACTCCCGTAACCAGTTTCCCCCTTCGCCGATAAGCTCCGTGGGAAAAGGCCCTTCTCCCACACGAGTACTGTAAGCCTTTGTAACACCCAGCCTTCTATCAACCTGGAGGTTTCCTATGCCAACCGCACGATCCAGGCCGGCATAGACAGTTGAAGAAGATGTCACGTAGGGGTAAGTGCCATAGTCTACGTCCAGAAGAGCTCCCTGTGCCCCTTCAAACAATACCTCTTGACCTCGCGATTGCGCTTCCTCGATCTTCGCAGGAGCATTTCCAATATACGCTAGAAAAGGCTCCGCAGCATTCATAAGCTCGTCAGCAATACCACTAACCGAAAGATTCGCTATAGACTCAGACTTGGGCCAGTTACGAACGAGCAAATCCAACCGAGCGCTCAGTCTTTTCTCCAAGAATTTCCTATCGAGCAGGTCAATGGCGCGGATCCCAGTCCGCGCTGCACGATCACGATAAGCAGGCCCAATTCCGCGCCGCGTTGTTCCGATTGCCTTACCGCTTCCCTCCAGCTCTTCCAGTAGACGGTGATACGGGGTTATCAGTTGGGCGTTCTCAGCTATCAGTAATTCGGGCATTCTTTGAAGATGTCTTACAACGGACTCATACTCCTCACGCAGTATGCCAAGGTCAATTGCCATCCCGCAGGCGAGGACAGAGCAAACACCATTGTAGAAAACCCCAGCGGGCATTTGATGTATCCCGAATTTCACCCCTCGGTCGATAACCGTATGTCCAGCGTTTGGTCCTCCATTAAAGCGGACAACCATGCCTGCATCACGGGCGAGCAAATGAGTGATCTTACCCTTACCTTCATCTCCCCACTGCATTCCTAACACGGCTGTTGCCATCTTTCAGCCTTCCTTCGCGGACATGCGCCGCAATCCCACTTTTAGCCTATCGCCATCAAGTTCAAATTCTCTCTCTATCTCCTGAGAACCTGCGATCTTCTCTTCGATTACTGTCGCTAATACCTCGGCACCAATCTCCGAGTAATTCTTCTTCATCACTTCTGATAGCAATGATGCATTATACTCAAACGAGAGAACTATTCTATCTGTAACCTCAAAACCAGCTTCCTTACGTAGAATCTGTATACGATGCGCAATCTCACGTACCAAACCCATCTCGCGCAGTCTATCATCGATACAAGTATCCAGCAAGAGCTTCATTCCTGCTTCCTTCACCAGCACAAATCCCTGCGCAAGTTTCTCCTCATAAAGCACATCGTCTTGGTGAATTGCCACCTCATCCTCGGCCACGTTTATCTTGAAGTTACCATCACTAAGCGCTTCACGGATCGATTGAGCGCTCTGCTCCGTTATCCAATCCGCTGCCATACTCGCTTTTGCTCCAAGCCTGGGGCCAAGGCTTCGGAAGTTGGGAGAGGGAACCTCGTTAAAGTAACTAGACAAATCCGGTTCAAGCTCTACCTTCTCCACGTTCAGTTCAGTCTTTATCAGGGCCACAATATCCTCGCCCAGTGATTGCTTGCCAGTCTGTTCCCCTTTATGATCAGAAACAATGACACGAGAAAGGGGCTGACGCACCTTCACTTGCCCTTGGTTTCTAGCCTGGTGACCAAGCGAAACGATCCTTCGGGCAAGCTCCATCTGGTCTTCCAGAAGCTCATCTATCGAATAATCAGAGGAATCTGGGTATCGGCAAAGATGCACACTGTCTTCATCATTAGGGCTTCGTAACCGTTGATAAATCGCTTCGCTGATGAAGGGAACAAACGGAGCAAGTAGCTTGCTCGTTTCAACAAGCATACGATACAAAGTGGCATATGCAGCTACCTTATCCTTTCCCATTCCTCCTTTCCAGAATCGCCGTCGGGAAGACCGTACATACCAGTTGGAAAGATTATCCAGAAACAGATCAATCGCCCCAGTAGCCGATACCACGTCGTAACTATCAAGTGCGCTAGTCACCTCTTGAATCGTGCTTGCCAAGCGAGATAGCCCCCACCGATCCAGAACCATCAAGTCATCCTGAACGAGTTTATCATGTTCCGCGTCGAAATCATCAATAGAAGCGTACAGGGCGAAAAAGTCGTAGGTATTGAGTAGCCTGTCAAGAAACTTGTAAAGCGCATCTTTAACCGCATCTGATCCCAGGCGCTTCGACTTCCAGGGAGCACTGGATGAATATAGATACCAACGCAGGGTGTCAGCTCCGTAGATATCGATCAATTCCCAAGGATCGATCACATTCCCCTTACTCTTACTCATCTTAATTCCTTCCTCGTCCAGGCCAAGGCCAGTAACCACGCAATTACGGAATGGAGCTTGTCCATGAATGATAGTGCTGGTAGCAAGAAGCGTGTAAAACCAACCTCGTGTCTGATCCATAGCCTCGCAAATGAAGTCAGCGGGGAAAGACTCCTTGAACACATCCCTATTAGCAAAAGGATAATGCCACTGAGCGGTGTGCATAGAACCAGAATCAAACCACGTATCGATGACGTTGGTTACCCTTTGCATAGAACTACCGCATTTAGGGCAGACTAACTCAACCTCATCTATATATGGACGGTGAAGCTCTACTGTACTTGCCAAAGATTTATCTAGTGCATGATTCACCAACTCTTCCCGGCCGCCCACTGCAATGGTTTCACCACATTCTTTACAAACCCATAAGTTCAAGGGCGTGCCCCAGTAGCGGTCTCGCGACAAAGCCCAATCCTTAAGGTTTTTTAGGAAATCACCCAGCCGTCCAGTCCCCACATGGGGCGGGTACCAATTGATGAGCTCATTGTTAGCAATCATCTGGTCCTTAACCGCTGTTGTCTTCACGAACCATGAATCCAAAGCATAATAAAGAAGGGGGGTATCACAACGCCAACAGAAGGGATAATCATGCTGGTACAACGAGAAGCGATACAGGATTCCACGATCTTCCAGGTCTTCAACGATCTTTTCATCGGCCTCTTTGACAAACATACCTTCGCACATAGGAAAGTCCTTTGTGAACCTTCCGGTAAGGTCTACCGGCTGAAAGAACGGCAAATCCTTCTCCAAGCCAAGTTGGTAATCGTCCTCGCCAAATGCCGGAGCTGTATGAACTATTCCTGTCCCGTCTTCCATATTAACAAAGCTTGCCTCGTGGACCCGGTAAGCCCTTTCATCAGTGATCAAGCGATAAGGAGGCTCGTAACTTATTCCCACAAGATCACGCCCCCGAAGCTCTTGTACGACACGATAGTCGCCATCCAAAGCGCGGTCTAACAGAGCTTTAGCAAGAATCAACCTGTCACCATTTTGGTCAACCTCCACATAGGCCTCATCACCAGAGACAGCAAGCCCCACATTTGCCGGCAGCGTCCAGGGTGTAGTGGTCCAGGCAAGAAGAAAAGTGGCTTTGGAAAGCTCCAGGCTGTACAGCGAATCGTTATCTGAGACAATTCGCATTTTAACCGAAATCGATGGATCCTGAACCAACCGGTATCCTTGAGCAACTTCATGTGAAGATAGCCCTGTTCCACAGCGAGGGCAGTACGGCAAAACCTTGTGCCCTTTATAAAGAAGGCCTCTTTCATACATCTGCGCAAGCTCCCACCATACGCTTTCTATGTACTCATCGGTATAGGTAACGTAAGCGTTTTCCAGATCGATCCAGAAACCCATCCGATCGATCATCCTTTCCCACTCGCCCTTATACCGCCATACTGATTCCTTACAGTGCTCAACGAATTTCTCCACGCCGTAGGCCTCTATCTCCAGCTTGCTGTTCAACCCGATCTCCTTCTCAACTTCGAGTTCAACGGGCAAACCGTGCGTATCCCAACCGCCCTTTCGCACAACATAGAAGCCTTGCATGGTCTTGTAGCGAGGAAATAGATCCTTATAAACACGGGGCATAAGGTGGCCAAAGTGGGGCTTACCGTTTGCCGTTGGTGGCCCCTCGAAAAAGACAAATCGCGGCCCATTCTGAGTGGCCTGCAACGACTTCCTAAACGTATCTTCTACTTTCCAAAATTCCAGGATTTCCTGCTCGCGTTTTGCAGGATCCTTAACTAGTTTCTCGTACTGAGCCATTGAATTTCCTCCACACAAGCACGTTTAGACCGCTGATTGAATCGGGTGAGAATCAAAAGAGGATACAGCACTGCGCCCCGCTACTGGGGCACAATAATGTAGATCAGAAGCGGCAAGAAAACTAGACTTATCGTTGGCATGATATGATCAAACCCCATTTTAGCGTGGCGTAAGACAAGAATCAATAATTCCTTGTACTATCTATTCTCAAGCCGTTGAATAGTAATCACGACGCGGTATTATTCTCCCTTAATGACTGGCGAACGCAAAGACCGAGCCTGGATAAGGACAAGCCTCCTTTTCCTTGGACACTTCATTAACGACGGATATGGGGGATTCTTCGCTCCCCTCTTGCCTATGTTGATAGATAGGCTCGATTTATCTCTGGGCATGGCGGGAGTGATGGGGACTACTCGTGTGTTGATCAACTCCTTCACCCAACCCGCATTTGGACAGATTGTCGATCGCGTCAACCGTCCTCTGTTGGTAGCCCTGGGACCTGTATTGACAATATGCGCGATGAGTGTTATCGGCGTAGTAGCAACACCAGCTCATTTGTTTCTGGTCTTGATCGTAAGTGGAATCGGCACAGCTGTCTTTCACCCGGCAGCAGCTGTACTAGTGGCGGGAAAGGGCGGGTCAAGAAACCGCGGTTCTATGATGGCCATATTCTCAGCCGGCGGCACAATTGGAACCGCCATAGCACCGTTGCTGATTATCCCATACATCTCAGCACATGGAGCTGATAAGACCTTGTACCTGATGATCCCCGGCCTGGCGGTTGTTACAGGTTTTGCTATCTTGCTTAGAAGGAACCTTCCGCCGAGCATCCCTTACCAGAAGAGCAAGGTCCAGCTTCGGAATATCCCGCCAGCGCTTACTTGCCTATGGGGAATTGTCCTCCTGCGAGGGATAGCTGCAGTGGCCTTCTCCAATTTTCTTGCTGTTATTGTTACGCAAAGGGGAGGCTCCCAGCTAGTAGGTGGAGCAGCGATCTCAACCTTTCTCATATCTGGCGCTTTAGGGGGTCTATTAGCAGGAAAATTCTCTGATCGGTTCGGCCGGAAGGTTGTCATTTTCGCTACCATCCTTTTAGCCTCTCCTTTTCTGCTCGTCTTTTTGCACGGCCCAACTTGGGTGATGCTACCATCCCTAGCTCTTGCTGGCCTCTTTCTGTTCTCATCAACCCCTGTCGGAATTGTTGCGGCACAGGAAATCCTTCCGGGTAAAGCAGGCCTTGTCTCAGGACTTTTCATGGGATTTGCATGGGGAACAGCTGGACTTGCCCTTATGCCTGTGGGCTTCTTTGCGGATATATACGGACTTACAAGCGTTATGACATGGATCGCTATTCTTCCATTGATAGCGGCTATTCTCACCTTGTTCTATCGTGATCACGTAGCATAATGATTATAGAAAACGATCATCAGTCTTGTTCTGGAACCTTAAAGTACTGACGCGTTCTCCTTGAAGCGTTCATACATACAGCTTACCAAGCCTGCGTATTCCCTGTTTGAGATCGGAGTGGCTCTTGAGGCTAGATAGCCGAAAAACTAAAGCATCAGTCGTTTCTCCTCAAGTCTTAAAGGAATTTCAAAGCCTCGCGCGCCACGTGCACACGTCTTTCGTCCTCTAGCCAACGGGAGATCTCTGAGCGGACAACTTCGGGTTTTTTTCTTCCCAACTTCCACATCGCCGCAGCTACCGCACGCCAAACGTAGCGCCGTTCATCAAGCGAAAGCTTACGCAGAACGATCAAAGCCCGTTTCACCAGCCCCACAGCTGAAGGCGAAGATAAGGCCATTGCAACATTCCATAAAGCCTGTTCATCAGCCTTTGTAGACCATTTAACAAGGTACTCAAAAGTGATGCCTGGATAGCATCGCAATAAAGTACCACCTATCACCGACGGCCCCATGCTTTCCCTAACAGTCTTTGCTCTATCTGTTATGAGCGGCTCGATTAGCTTCAGAAGTGGTTCTCCCAATCCAGCATTACCCAACCGGGCTACCTTGTTCACGGCAAGCAGTACCGCTCTACGCACATTCTCCGACTCATCGGCCGTCCAGTTACGCAGCACGTCACTCATTCCTGCAAAATCCTTTCCTAGGAGCTTGGCACATGTTTCCTTTCCCGATTCACGCACCGTCCAGTCAGGGTCATCTACAAGCCCTCTTAAAATAGCGATGGCTTCCTTCGGACCCTGTGTGTAACCCTCGAAAACCAGGCCACAGGCAACGCGCCGTGGCTCCGTCTCTTTTCTTGAAGCAAAACGCTCAGCCACCCGAAGCAATGGCAGAGCCGGATCGGCCACACGTGCAAGCTTGTCCACCGCGTAATGCAAATCAGGCATCCCTGCTCCTTGAATGGCTGAAACCAACTCTTCTATGCTACCTCCATCAACCGCCCGATCTATTGCATCGCGCATCTAATGCCTCCAATACTGCACTTTCTATACAATTAAACCTGCTAGTGGATTGCTAGTCAACTTTTAACACCACTAGCATGGTTGCTCACCCATATGCTTTCCACTAACATCACTCAAAGCAAGAGGAGGACAAGAATGCATAGATCAGCTTCGGGGATTGCTATCCTCACAATCGTCATATTATTCGCAACCGTAGGCGGCTTCGCCCAGGATACTACTGATAATCTCTCGGAAGATAGAGGACTGGGTATAGGAATGGAAATCGGCTTTCCCTGGGGAGGCCTATTGAGCGCCCGTTACTGGTTTAATCAGACAGTAGCATTAGAAGGGATTGTCTTTGCCTGGGGAGAAGGCTCAGACTATTCAGGTATTTTCACAGGGAGGATGCTGTACAAGGTAAGCGATAGGCCGACAGTTGATTTCTACGTTGTTGGTGGAGCTACGTTCCCTTTTTCCTCTTATGGACCAGAGACAAGCATCTTCTCAATTGCAGGAGGCATTGAGTTCAATCTGGCCTTTGCCAAGAACCTTGCCCTTAACATCGAGTTCGGTGGGGCAATATCAAGTAGAGGTGCCTTTGTAATGGAGATTGGAAGCGGTATTCATTTCTATTTCTAGCCCTAGTTATGGAGGCTTCAGGTGAAAAAAGACGGGGCATTCAAGCCGTATCGCATTAAGATGGTAGAGCCGATAACAGTTACCTCCGCTGATGAACGTTCAGAGCGCATCCGTGAAGCTGGTTACAACGTATTCAACTTGAATTCAAGTGATATATACGTTGACCTGTTGACTGATTCGGGCACCGGAGCTATGAGTCAAGCCCAGTGGGCGGCAATGCTACTGGGAGATGAATCATACGCCGGAAGCAGCAGCTATGCGCGCTTCCAAGAAGTAACTCAAGACATCTTTGGCTTCAAGCACATCCTCCCCACACACCAAGGGCGTGCCGCGGAAAACGTACTTTTCTCTAGCTTGGTAAAGCCTGGTCACATAATCCCCAATAACATGCACTTTGACACGACGCGGGCCAATATAATCGCTAATGGTGGCAAACCCGTCGATTTGGTAATTGACCAGGCTTATGACCCCAAAGCAAACCTTCCCTTTAAAGGTAACATGGATACGAGTAAGCTTGTTGCCCTGATCGATCGGGTAGGAAGCCGTAGCATTCCGCTCATCATGATAACCATCACCAATAATAGTGGGGGTGGGGAACCGGTCTCAGTGGAGAATATTCGCGCAGTGAGCGAAATAACTCATGCCAGAGGTATCCCGTTCTTCATCGATGCCTGTCGCTTCGCCGAGAACGCGTTCTTTATCAGAGAACGAGAAGAAGGCTATGAGAACAAAGAACCCATAGAGATCGCCCGTGAGATTTTCTCGCTTGCTGATGGAATGACAATGAGTGCAAAGAAGGATGGCTTAGCCAATATTGGCGGGATTCTGGGGATAAACGATGACGAAATCTTCGCTGCCGCGCGTGAACGTCTAATACTGATGGAGGGATTCACGACTTACGGCGGTCTTGCCGGGCGCGACCTTGACGCAATTGCAGTCGGTCTGCGGGAAGCGCTCGAACTTGACTATCTGCGTGATCGGATAGAACAGGTAAGATACCTGGGAACAGGCCTAACTGAAAGTGGTATCCCTATTATAGAACCAATAGGTGGTCACGCCGTGTACATAGACGCACTTAGACTACTGCCCGGATTCCCACAATCGCTCTTTCCGGCTCTATCCTTAGTTGTAGCCCTATATGAGCAAGCAGGGGTACGCGCAGTGGAGGTAGGAAGTGTTATGTTTGCGCATCCCGATGAAGAAGGCCAGGTTGCTTACCCAAAACTGGAGTTAGTACGATTAGCAATACCGCGTCGTATGTATACTCGTGCTCACTTTGATGCTGTCATAGAAGGGATGAAAAATATAGCTTCTATCAAGGATAGTCTGCCGGGATACAGAATTACTGATGGAGCTGGCCCACTACGGCATTTCATAGCCCGTTTTGAACAGGTCACCCGCACTTAACTTACATCCTTCCTCTAAGTGCTTTTAAGGAGAGGAGAAAAATGAAAATATTGATAATAAAAAGCAGTCCCAATAACAATGGTCTAACAGCAGCCTGCGCAGAGGCAGCTCGACAAGGAGTCATCGACAGTCGGAGTCGGGCACGGGTAGTTAACCTGAACGACCTGAGAATTTCACGTTGTGCTGTACATAACGAAGGTTGGGGAACATGCAGGACTAAGCATCATTGCCAACTGCAAGATGACTTCCAGGAATTACAGACAACTATCGAGCAAGCGGAGGGCTATGTATTCCTAACACCCGTATATTTCGGCGAACCCAGCGAGCCCATGAAGGCAATGATAGACCGACTTCGCCGTTGTGAAGCGACAAAGAACGAAGATGCTGGGGAAAAGAGCATCCTGGCTGACAAGCCAGTGGTCCTGGTTGCTTCTGCTGGCGATAGTGGGCACGGAGCTATCGCTTGCCTGTCCACAATGGAGCGCTTCGCGCTGCGGGTAGGGGCAAGAGTATTCGACACAATTCCAGTTACACGACAGACGCGCAGCTATCAACTAGAAACAATACACGACGCTCTGGCAGCAATGACCGCCCCTCCTCCCATACCGGAGCTTAGTTCTGCCAAGAGGAACGAACGCAAACCCGGTCATCCTCGAGCGCGTCGATCTCGAAGCGTTTAGCGTCTGGTAAGCATAATCAAAGCAGGCCCTGATAGCTGCCTACTCTACTAGCGCAGAGAATAAATGTCTGTGTATTTGTCTACTATGTATCGCATAAAGTAATCTCCGCTGGGTTTCTCGCCTGTGACTTTCTCGATCAGTTCCTTCGGTTCGTACATCTTACCGTACTGGTGAATCTTACCTCGCAACCAGTCGAGTAACCCTGCAACGTCTCCCGCACCAATCCTTTCTTTTAGGTTTGGAATATCCCTCAGCGCGGCAGCGAAAAACTGTGCGCTGTACAGGTTCCCTAACATATAGGAAGGGAAATAGCCAAAAAGCCCGGATGACCAATGCACGTCTTGCAAGACTCCACTTGCGTCATCCTCGGGGGCAACGCCCAAGTAGCGATTCATGGCATCACGCCAAAGATCAGGCAAATCGCCGACATCGATTCGCCCGGTTATAAGGCCCTCTTCCAACTCGAAACGAAGCATAATATGCAGATTGTATGTAACCTCATCCGCCTCAACCCTTATAAGCGAAGGTTGAACAATGTTGACGGCCCGGTACAGGTCTTCAGCGGACACGAAGGAAAGCTTAGGCACAAATTGGCCCACAATTGGCGCAAAGTACTGCCAGAACTCTCGACTTCGGCCAACGAGATTCTCCCACATCCTCGATTGCGACTCGTGTATCCCGAACGACGCACCCTCTCCAATTCCGCTCCATTGTAAGCTATCACCTATTCCTTGATCGTATAGTGCGTGGCCTCCTTCATGCATGGAGCTTGCCAGCCCAGAAAGAACGTTGTCAGCAAGAAATCGTGTGGTAACCCGCACATCCGATGGGCCAATAGTAGTGGTAAAAGGGTGAACAGCCTTGTCTAGCCTACCAGCTTCAAAGTCGTAATTCATTACCCTTAGTGCCCTTAAGGAAAGCTCTTTCTGCATCTCTTCGGAGAAAGTTCCTTGCATGAACGAATCTTGGGGACGATTTCCTTCTTCCATCAACCGCTTGATGAAAGGCACAAGCTCTCCACGTAGTGGCTCAATTATTCCCTTCAGTTCAGCGCTGGTCATCCCCGGCTCAAATTCCTCGATTAGGGCATCGTAGGGTGAATCGTCGTAACCATAGTACTCCGCGAATTTGCGCGCGTAATAAACCATTCTTTCAAGATGTTCCTTGAACAAGCCAAAGTCAGACTTAGCTTTGGCTTCCTCCCAGGCTGACTCAGAGCGCGCACAAGCTATGGCATATTCCTCATAAAACGAAGGAGGTATCGCCTTATGCCTTCTGTACGCCTTTCCCACAACGCTAATGCTGGCACGGTCAACTTCGGTAAGCTCCTCACGCTTTTCCAGTTCTTCAAGGTAATCTCCCAATTGGTCTGAAATCGCGAGTTCAAAAGCCATCTTCGTAAGCTTTCCAATCACTTCAGCACGTGCCCCCTGCCCCTTAGGTGGAAGATTAGTGCGCTGGTCCCATGCCAAGAGCGAGAGCGCTGATTCTAGCTTCCCGATCTCACGTAGGTGTTTCTTGTAAGCAGTAAGTGTATCCAACAGACATCCCCCCCTAGAAAAACATTCGAGCTGTTTGAATCCTCACTTGGAGCATTATAACAGAAAGCCCGTTCTAGATACATGACTGCGGGGTAAAGCAATCAAATAGAGGCTCCTGTATCCTTTCTGGTATTGATCTATGCCTGATTGAACCTTTTGCCAGCCAACTGCTACTTACTAGCAAACAAGGAGGACCAAATGAAGCAGGTATGTAGTAGAATTACCTTCAGATCAAGCGCTGATGCAATATCGCTTTCTATTGAAGAAAGCCGACAGGGGCTTCATTTACGGGGCGAATACAACGCGAGCCAGGCTCGCAGGAAGGACTAGCAAGAATAAGATCGGTCTATGAACTACCTTAGGGAGGTAAATTGGCCCGCGAAGGAGATCTACTGGCGGGAGTGGCAAACGGCGATGAATCATCGTTTCGACAACTGTATGAGGAGTTCGCAACACGTATCTTTCGCTATGCACTCACCCTATTGCGCAACAGGCATCTGGCCGAGGAGGTTACGCAAGAGACAATGATCACCGTATGGAAAAGCGCTTGCACCTACTCCGGGAGATCACAGCCCTCCACCTGGATTCTTGGCATCGCCCGCAACAAGGCCTACAGCATCATGCGAGACGAGAAGAAAGGCAAACGTCTGCCGCTAAATGCGGCATTTACAGAGAATCCAGCACCATTGATCGAGCAAAGGCAGAGGGTTCTAGCAGCGCTTCACTGCCTGCCGGCAGATAAACGCGAGATTGTGTTTCTAACCTTCTATGAAAACCTTCACTACAAGGAAATAGCCACGCTTCTTCAGATCCCTGAGGGAACTGTAAAATCACGCATGTACCATGCAAAGAGAAAATTGGCGGAGGCGCTTTCATGAGCACTTGCAAACATATACAAGAACTCATTCCCTGGTATGTCAATGGAACCCTTCTTTCTTGTGAACGTGCCTTGGTTGCAAGCCATACAGCAAATTGCGAAAGCTGCCGTGAGCAACTAGTCAAATCGCTACTTGTCTCGCTTCGGTTGAAGCAAGCTATAGATAACGAACCATGTGCACCGCAGAACTTATACGAGAAAGTGAGGATGACCAAAGGAGAGTTCCAACTGGCAAGTTTAGACATCGGCTCATTCCTGCTAGGCCTCTCTTTGGGGCTCTCAATTACAGGAAAAGGGAAACCAAGGATGACAAGCAACCTAAGCCTTTTAGGAAGACAAGTGTCAATTTACGATACAAAGACCAAAGGAGGAAAACAATGGAGAAAAATGACGTAGAAGACCTTCGCGAGGTACTTGAAGTAGTATCAGACAAAGTACCGTCCCTGCTTCGCGGCTTGAGAGATGTGCTCTATTCACGGGAATCAGCTGAGAATATGGCTGATTCCGTAGGCACATTCTATAAAAAGCTTGTTGAATCAGGCATTCCTAAAGAAGACGCTTTGGAAATGGCCCGCGGTTACATGATCAATCTACGTGATATCATGGGAAAGAAAGGGATAAACATCGGAAATTTCATGCATGGGCAGGACGACGAGGAGGACGAGGACTGAAACGAATAATCAGCGTACTGGTCATTATCAAATCAATTGGCAAGCTCATCATCGTGGCCATCACAATGGGCCTCGGGTACCTACATCGCCGACGAAGATCTATATCTTTCTTTTCGCGCAGATTGCGTAAGATGGGACTATCCATAGATGAGATAGAAATTCTTGCGCAAGCATACAAAAAGACGACGAGCCTTCCGGCTTTTAGCAAGCTTGCCCGACTCCCGTGGATGCAATAACAAATGGGCTTCCTGCTCGCAAGATAACCGTTACCAAGAAACAAGCGATTGATCGCCCCGCTTTTCCCTTTTATAATCAAGCATAGAATCGGGGAGTGGCGCAGCCTGGTAGCGCGCCTGCTTTGGGAGCAGGAAGTCGCTGGTTCAAATCCAGTCTCCCCGACCAGGAACGGTGATCCAATACGTGAGCAAAGAGCCCTACCACATCTCTCTTTATAGACAATACCGCCCCGTACGCTTCATTGAGGTCATCGGGCAAGATGAAATAACACGAACGCTCAAGAACGCGGTGATGACTAATAATGTGGCGCACGCGTACCTCTTCTCGGGGGAAAGAGGAATTGGAAAGACATCGGTGGCTCGTATCCTTGCCAGGGCGGTGAACTGCCTGTCCCAAGAGGATGGAGAGCCTTGCAACACCTGCAACAACTGTCAGACCATTCTCAGCAACCGTTCCCTGGATATCATGGAGATTGACGGAGCATCTAATCGCGGAATCGACCATATAAGGCGGTTGCGTGACGAAGTCGCCTTTTCCCCAACTGATCTCAAGACTAAGGTGTACATCATTGACGAAGTACACATGCTGACCAACGAAGCATTTAATGCCTTGTTGAAGACGCTTGAAGAACCCCCTCCTCACGTGGTGTTCATTTTTGCCACCACCGAAGTACATAAGGTTCCCCGCACCATAGTCTCACGCTGTCAGGCCTTTCACTTCCGCAAGATCCCGCCAGAAAAAATAGGATCTCGCCTTGCCCAGATCGCCGCAGCCGAGAGGATCAACGTAACCGATAGCGCTATTTCTCTGATAGCCACGAGAGCAAACGGAGGAATGCGTGATGCTATTGTCATGCTTGAGCAAGCAGGTAGCTTTGCAGGAGAACACATCACGGAAGATATTCTGCTTGATATGCTTGGTCTAGTGGGAAGTGAAGTACACAGACAATTCCTGCAGTCTCTAGAAAGCGGAAATAGAGCATTAGTCCTTGAAAGGATAGATTCCTTAGTAGATCAAGGAAAGGACCTAGAGACGTTCCTGGATGACCTGGTTGCGCACGTGCGCGACCGACTAATCTCGAAGGGCGATGATACTGCTCGGGACATCGCCATCTGCCGTGGGCTATTAGAGATTAAACAGGACATTTTACGCTCCTTAGATAGTGAAATTCTACTTGAAGTGGGCCTTCTTTCGCTAATTGAGCAACTCAACAAAAATGGTCTTTTGGAAAATGGACAAACCTCATTGGTCGATGGACCTGCTTATGACTTGTCAGCAGACTCAGAAGGAAAAACCCCGGAAAAGCAAGCACTTTCCAAGCCAAAAACGGTAGACCAAGATTTAGCTTCACCACTTCCAACAGGCGCAGACAAGATTGCCAAACCAGAGGCCCTTGAAGAAGCCGCGCCTGAAATCGATGAGAAGTTAGCAGAAAGATGGAGCAGCCTGTTGAAAGCGGTCGAGAGTGAGCGAATAGCAATGGCAGCGTTCCTCTCCGAGGGAAAACCTGAGTTATCCGGAGAAAAACTATCCATTTCTTTTCACCCTGACCATACATTTCACAAAGAGAGCTTGGAGAAACCGGCCAACTTGCAGTATCTTGCGGGGATGGCACGACTACATATTTCAGAGAATTGCTACGTTGAGATCAAATTGGACAATGGAGTAAAGCGAAAACAGACCCCGAGCGAGGAGCTAAGGAAGAAGGTAGATCTAGTTTGTGAGCTATTCGATGGAAAGATCGTAGAGGAGGGATAATGAAAGGCATGGCCAATATGGGAAACCTGATGCGGCAGGCTAAGAAACTGCAAGAAGATTTGGAGAAGAAACAGGGTGAGATTGCTGAAATGAAAATAGAGGCAAGTTCCGGCGGAGGTATGGTTACCGCAATGGTTAACGGTAAAGGAGAACTTCTGAACCTATCAATTGAGAAGGAGGTAGTCGACCCCGAAGATGTGGAAATGCTTGTCGACCTCATTGTTGCCGCAGTGCAAGAAGCCCAGAATAACGCCCAGCAAAAGGCGCAAGAGATGCTCGGACCATTGACACAGGGAATGAACCTCCCAGGAATGCCTGGATTATGATCGCGCCACTCGAAGAGCTAATAACACAATTAAAGGCGCTGCCTGGAATAGGAAGGAAAAGCGCCGAAAGGGTGACTTTTTACCTTCTCAATGCACCACAGGCTGAGACTGACCGTCTTGCACAAGCAATAACAAGGATCAAGACGGATATTCATCGCTGTAAACGCTGCAACAACTTCGCCTCTGAGGACCTATGCGATATATGCTCCAATGCTAAACGCGATCACGAGACAATATGCGTAGTGGGACAGCCATGGGAGATCATGAAGATTGAAAAAACAGGCTCCTACCACGGTCTGTACCATGTGCTGGGAGGCCTTATAGCCCCGATGGATGAGATACAGGCAAAAGACCTAGAAATAGACAGCTTGATACAGCGGGTTAGAGTGGAAGAAACCAAAGAGGTTATTCTTGCCCTAGAGCCTAAACTAGAGGGAGAGATAACTGGAATGCATATTTTATCGCTCCTAAAGCCGCTACAAGTAAAGGTCTCTCAAATAGCCCAGGGAATCCCTGTTGGGCGTGATTTGGAGTTTGCTGACGAAGTAACCCTCAGTCGTGCCATCAAAGGGCGAACCGAGCTATAAGAGCCACATTCTCTATTTGAGAAACGCTTTAAAGGACCAATGAGCGCTAACAAGGAGCAATCAAACGCTAAACGCGAGATAGACAGGCTTCGGGAGGAAATTCGCAGGTACGACTATGCTTATTACGTACTAGACAACCCTCTGGTAACAGACGCGGAGTACGATAATCGCTACCGTAGGCTGGAGCAACTGGAGAAGGAGAATCCAAAGCTCATTGATCCAGACTCACCTACACAACGTGTAGGAGCAAGCCCATCAGAGGTTTTTCCAAGCGCCACTCATGCTGTTCCCATGCTGAGTTTGTCAAACGCATTCAACGAAGATGAGCTTCGTGACTTCGATCGCCGGGTACGAAAAACCTTGAATAGCGATGAGATAACCTACGTAGCAGAGCCTAAGCTCGATGGGCTATCAGTTGAGCTTGTCTATCGGGACGGATCGATGGTGCAAGGATCGACTCGGGGAGACGGTATCAACGGCGAAGATGTCACGCCTAACCTCCGCACAGTACGGTCGATCCCACTTAGATTGCGTGAATCGAATGGAATTGTCCCTCGCTTAGTGGAAGTGCGCGGTGAGGTATTCATCAACAAGGAGGACCTAAATCGTCTGAATGAAGAACGCGAGGAAGAGGGCCTATCTCCTTTTGCAAACCCACGCAACCTTGCTGCTGGTTCACTTCGCCAGCTCGACCCACAAGTAACTGCTTCCAGGCAGCTGCAATTTTACGCCTATAATTACGGTCGCCTTGAGGGACTGCATGTTTCTACGCAAATTCAATTGCTGGAAATACTTTCAAAGCTTGGCATCCCAACAAATCCGTTACGGCAGCTCTGCCAAGGAATCGAAGAAGCCATATCATTCTATCGCGAGTTTGAAAGCATACGTCAAACCTTACCTTACGAATCGGACGGAATCGTTATCAAGGTAAACGACTTCCCATCGAGAGAAGCACTGGGTACAGTGTCGCGCAGCCCTCGCTGGGCAGTTGCCGGAAAATACCCTCCAGAGAAGGCTGTTAGTAAGCTCATTGATATAGAGGTACAAGTAGGCCGGACAGGAGTGCTCACCCCTGTTGCGATCCTGGAACCCGTACAACTACGTGGGGTTGAAATCTCTCATGCCACCCTGCATAACGAGGATGAGATCAAGCGGAAGGACATTCTCATCGGGGATATGGTAATAATCCAACGGGCCGGGGACGTCATACCACAAATTGTTGGACCAGTAAAAAAGCGACGCACCGGGAAAGAAACGAATTTCTCAATGCCAGCAACCTGCCCTGTTTGCGGTAGCCAAGTTGTGAAGCTGCCTACAGAAGTGGCGCACCGATGCTTAAATGTCTCTTGCCCGGCAAGAATCAAGGAATCGGTCATTCACTTCGTCAGCAAGGGCGGATTTGATATAGAAGGCTTGGGAACAAAACTCGTGGAGCAACTATTGAAACGCAAGAGGATCAAGCGAGTAAGCGATATCTTCCAGCTCACCTACGACGATTTGGCCGAGCTAGATCGCATGGGACCAAGGTCCTCTCAAAACCTCCTTAAAGCTATAGAACAATCAAAACAAGTCCCCCTTGCACGGCTCCTTTTTGCACTTGGAATCCCCGAGGTTGGCGAACACACAGCGCAATTGCTTGCCCACCGTCTGAATGCGATCGATGAGATCATGAGCGCCAGTAAAGATGAGCTGGAGAATATCCCTGAGATTGGGCCCCGAACAGCAGAAGCAATTACTGACTATTTTGCACGGCGCTCCAACAAACAGATGATATCAGATCTGCTTAACTTAGGAGTGCGGGTTACTAGCACTGATGACTCGAGGGACCAATCGCTTTATAAAAAGAGATTTGTCCTCACAGGATCTCTCTCATCAATGACGCGCAAAGAAGCAACATCCGCCATCAGAGATAGAGGCGGAGAAGTATCCTCTACAGTAAGCAACAATACCGACTATGTAGTCGTAGGAGAAAATCCGGGTTCTAAAAGGACAAAGGCCCAAGAGCTTAACATACCTACCTTAAACGAAGAGCGGTTTCTCAACATCCTTGAAGGTGAGAATTGAAAACTGGTTCGGTTTTCGACCTGGAACGTTGTGAGCTAGAAGGGCTTCTGGAAAAGATGGGCGAGCATCCTTACCGTGCACATCAAATCTGGCAAGGGCTTTACGTTCAGCTTGCGCCCTCTTACGATTCTATAACCAGCCTTTCCAAGAAGCTTCGTAGCAACTTAACGCAGCACCTGCCGTTAGGAGAACCAAGGATTGTTGATAAAATTGAAAGCACCGACAAACGCACCTGCAAATTGCTCCTAGAACTATCAGATAAAGAAACAATAGAGACAGTCTTGATGCGCTACGAAAAGAGGTACACGATTTGCGTCTCTACACAAGTGGGTTGTAGTATGGGATGCGCTTTTTGCGCTACGGCAAGAAACGGTTTTACTCGCAATCTAAGCCCTGGCGAAATTGTCTCCCAAGTGCTTATCTTTGCCCGCTTTCTGATGCTACAGGGAAAGCAAATTACAAACATCGTATACATGGGGATGGGAGAGCCTTTTCTTAACTACAGCGCTGTAATGAAATCGATCCGTATACTAAATCACCATGAAGGCTTCAATCTGGGGGCCCGGAGCTTTACCGTTTCCACCGTTGGAATAATTCCTGGAATAGAGCTCTTCACCGAGGAAAACTCCCAGGTGAATCTGGCCGTTTCATTACACGCAGGCGATGACAAACTAAGAACTCAACTTGTTCCAATAAACAGAACTTACCCACTATCTAAGCTCATTACTGCCTGTAGGAATTACATTGACAAGACTCACCGCAGACTTACCTTCGAGATCGCCCTTATAGAAGACGTCAATGACAGCATAAACGATGCACAGAAAGTAGCTAATCTGCTAGCTGACCTGGCTTGTCACGTAAATCTCATACCGCTGAATCCTATCCCCGAATTAACCTTCCGCCCTAGCCCGCGCCAGCGTGTGGATTCCTTCGCCCGAAAGCTCATGGATGCGGGAATCAGCACAACAGTACGTGTGGAGCGAGGTGTGAGTATCGCTGCAGGCTGCGGTCAACTTCGAGGAAAAGCAAAACAGGGACGCACTTGATTGCCAGACCAAGATCCTTTCACTGCGATTTCGTGTAGAACCCGTTTAATAATTGCGGTAGCTTCTGCCATCCTGATAAATTGGTGAAAACAGGTAAGACATCAATCTGAAATCAGACCTCGGTAGAAATCAAGGGCTCGTTCACCCCAAGCTTCGCTTATGTTGCTGACACCTTGGTTTACCAGCTGGCGAGCTCGCTCCCGGCTCACTGACATAATCCTTCCAACTTCGGACAGATTATACGGAACGCCGTCCTCAATCCCATAGTGCAGCCGCAGAGCAAAGGCCTGGCGCGCCGGTAGATCGTTAATCACTTCCTTTAGCTCATCGTGAAAGAGGAGGCGCAACGCCTCGTGCTCTGGAGATGGCGTGGACTTATCCTCTATGAAATCCTCCAGAACCTCATCTCCTTCCCCTGCAAGGACTCGATCCAGAGAGGTAATATCGCTGACCTGTTTCTGAATTTGCCTCAAGCGCTCAACAGAAATACCCAGAGCTTGAGTGATCTCTTCTTGGCGTGCATCTTCGTCAGCATCCTGCCTACGCATCTGCTCGAACCTTCGCACCGCGCGGAAGAGGTAGTCAGGTATGCGGATCATGCGCGAATAGTCAGTAAGCGCTGAAAGGATCGCCCTTCTAATCCACCATGAAGCATAAGTACTCAGCTTGTAGCCACGTTCAACGTCGAAGCGATCCACCGCCTCAATAAGGCCCACGTTGCCTTCCTGGATCAGATCGATAAGAGGGAGACCAGCTTCCGCATACTCTCTAGCGATTTTCACCACCAGCCTGAGATTAGAGGTAATCAACCTTTCTCGGGCACCATCGATTCCCTTATCCATGGCACGAGCCACCTTTCGCTCCTCTTCAGCAGACAACACTGGAAAGCGCGAGATCTCGCGAAAGTAGATGCTTAAAATATCAACCTGGTCAGAAGATATTGCACCACTACTTGTTAATCGCTGCTCTGCCATTTCGCTCATGCCTGTAGTATCCTCCCGCTCATAACAACTTTACGCCACAATTAGGGTGATCTTCAAACCGAATCAGGGAAGGCTGAATGGCTCACATCGATCACATCAAGCTTCACAACCCTCGCTTCGACCCCAAGAACTCCGCTCAGGCTCGGCGTAGTTCTTCCCTGGTCACCAGAGACCAGCTCCTTGATGTACAATCCCCCTTCACCACACAGAATAAGATCTGCTCCACGCTCAAAGACTTGTTCCACCTCCGCTGCAATAAGGCGGCGCAGACGCACCAGATCAGCACGCCGGTGTGACACGCGAAGAGGCGTTCGCTGACTGATCCGCCCCACAAGCGATGAAACACCAGCATCTAGCCTTCGCTCTTCAACAGGAGCTGCAAATGAAACACTCGCCCGATATGTCTTACTTGCCCGCGTTTCCTTCACTAAACAAACCATGTCTCGCGTGACAAACTGCAAATCACTTACCTCAACCTTGCCCTTAGCAGAGCGGTCCACTTGCTTGCTCAACTGGGCAAGGTCGATGCTTCGCACGTGTGGTGATACCACTTCTAACACGAACGGCCTTCCCTTTCCCATCATTCTAGCGTCAATATCCTCACGCCCAGCTCCATGCAAATAAGCTTCATTGGAGCCTGCTTCTTTTAAGAAAGGATCAGCAACTAGCTCTTCTACAGATTCTTTATACTGTTTGCCTGTGAAGTTGCAGGCCTCGCATCCCTTGCCACCACACTTACGACACGGCCATCTGGTCTGTGGAATGCCTCTAACTAGCTTACGATACCTGCCGTAGATGTAGAGCGAGCGCACTTTGAGATCAATGCAATTAGTTGACAGGTCAATCACGAACGACACTTGAGGTCGATTGAAATCTACTGTACATGGGTTGGCATGAACCTCAAATGCCTTTCCTGCCTCCCGATTGAACGCGTGTTTCAAGGGCTCATAAGTATCGGTTGGGAAACGCTCCAAAAACAGCTTCTCAGCCTGAACAATCCTAGGGCTGAGCTTAACACCAAACAGGTAAGTATTATACTCAAAGCCACTGCTTATAGCATGTGCTTGCCCAGCCCATTCCTCAACACGCTGGAATTCTCCGCCACAGACCCAGCATGCTTTGCTTTCGCCATAGTCTTGGACTATTCCGAGAGCTTTACGCAGAGAACCGCCACGCTCCGCATTGGATAAACCATGCCCAAGTTTGGCAAACGCCCGCCCAAGGCACTCATCACAAATCGTTCCGGAGAGCAGAATCTGTTTTGCCTTATAAAGAACGGTATCGGTTAGCTCGAAGGTCTTATTACTCATGTTCGTTTCCGTCTCATTTTACAACGGGCGGAATACCTCACCCAAAACCATCTTACTTGATTACAAGGCCACAGTCACTTACCAGAACAGGTGGGGCAACTTTCCCACCGCCCAATTACTTAACTTGACTTCCGCGCTCCTTTTTGTTAGAACTCCATAACTCGATAATAGCAAACCCATGCGAAAGCTGGGGACGCAAAGCTACGGGCCTGTAGAAAGGAGGATTTCATGGTCGCCGGGCTGCCGAAAGTGATATTCAGGTGTCTGTTGTTAATATACCTGGAGGGCAATGATTTTAGCACCTCAAGGTGTTGTCTGACTATAAAGAACCAGTTTTCTATTGGCGTTTTGCCCAGCATCCATTCACTATTTGCAGTC